>NZ_JAIXMK010000165.1:0-14923 GCF_020328095.1 Streptomyces sichuanensis | reverse complement strand
TCCGCCGTGACGACCGCGGCCCGCGCCGTGACGACGACCGCGGTGGTTTCCGCCGCGACGACCGCCCCGGCGGCTTCCGCCGTGACGACCGCGGCCCGCGCCGTGATGACGACCGTGGCGGCTTCCGTCGCGACGACCGTGGCCCGCGCCGCGACGACGACCGTGGCGGCTTCCGCCGTGACGACCGTGGCCCCCGTCGTGATGACGACCGTGGCGGCTTCCGCCGTGACGACCGCGGCCCGCGCCGTGACGACGACCGCGGTGGTTTCCGCCGCGACGACCGCCCCGGCGGCTTCCGCCGTGACGACCGCGGCCCGCGCCGTGATGACGACCGTGGCGGCTTCCGTCGCGACGACCGTGGCCCGCGCCGCGACGATGACCGTGGCGGCTTCCGCCGAGACGACCGCCCCGGCGGCTTCCGCCGCGACGACCGCCCCGGCGGCTTCCGCCGTGACGACCGTCGCGACGACCGCGGTCCCCGCCGTTCCTTCGGCGACCGCCCGGGCGGCGGCGGTGGCTACCGCGGCCGGGACGACCGTTCCGGTGGCGGCTACGGCCGGCGCGACGACCGTGACCGCGACCGCGGCGAGCGGGAGCCGGTGAAGCGGCTGCCGATCCCGGACGACGTGACCGGTGACGAGATCGACCAGGACGTGCGGCAGGAGCTCATGAGCCTGCCGAAGACCCTCGCCGAGGACGTCGCCCGCAACCTCGTCATGGTCGCCAAGCTGCTCGACGAGGACCCGGAGCGCGCCTACGAGTACTCGCGGATCGCCCTGCGGCTCGCTTCCCGCGTCGCCGCCGTGCGTGAGGCCGCCGGCTTCGCCGCGTACGCCACGGCCAAGTACTCCGAGGCCCTCGCCGAGTTCCGTGCGGCCCGCCGCATGACCGGTTCCGTCGAGCTGTGGCCCGTCATGGCCGACTGCGAGCGCGGCATGGGCCGCCCGGAGCGCGCCCTGGCCATGGCCGGCGAGCCCGAGGTGCAGAAGCTCGACAAGGCCGGCCAGGTCGAGATGCGCCTGGTCGCCGCCGGTGCCCGCAAGGACATGGGCCAGGCGGAGGCGGCGGTCGTGACGCTGCAGAGCCCCGAGCTGGCGTCGAACTCCGTTCAGCCCTGGACCGCGCGCCTGCGCTACGCCTACGCCGACGCGCTCCTGGACGTCGGCCGCGAGGCCGAGGCCCGCGAGTGGTTCGCCAAGGCCCTTGAGGCCGACCAGGGCGGCACCACGAACGCCTCCGACCGGCTCGCGGAGCTGGACGGCGTGGAGTTCACGGACGCCCTGCAGGAGGACGACGCGGACGACACCCAGGTCAAGGACGAGACCGAGTCCGTGACCGACGCCGACACCGAGGCCGACGCCGACACCGAGGCCGACGCCGACACGGAGGCCGACGCCGACGCCGAGAACGTTGCCGAGGCCGACGCCGAGGGCACCGACGGTGACTCCGGCAGCAAGGGCTGACGAAGCCTGCTGACCGGCTGACCAGCCGCAACGGACCGGGCCCTGCCTGATCACTCGTGATCGGGCAGGGCCCGGTTTCAGTTGAGGGCCAGACTCCGCAGCACGAGCCCCGTCGCCGGCTTGGGACCGAACGACGTCGACTTGCGCGGCATCGTCACGCCCTGCTCGGCGAGCTCCCGCACGACGTCCTCGTGGACCGGGTGCATCAGGACCGCCGTGCCGCCGTGCAGCTCGGCCTGCTGGACGGCCGCCGCGGTCTCGTGGATGTACCCGATGTGCTCGGGCGCGTCAGGAACCTGCCACACGTGCTCCAGCAGCGTCGAGTGCAGGACCGTCGCGTCCAGCTCGCGCCACGCCTGCGGGCGGTCGCCGGGGACCGTACGGGCCAGCAGGTCCGGGTCCGGCCGGTCCAGGAGGTGGAAGCGGCCGTCGCCGGCCAGGACGAAGGCGTTGCCGCCCGGTACGGCCGACGCCTCCGCGAGCGCGTCCAGGGCGTCCGGCAGCGGGCCGTCGATCGTACGGACACGGAACGCATCCCCCAGCGCCGCCAGCGCCTCCGCCACCGGCAGCCGGTGCAGGAGCCGGTGGATGGCCCGTACCCGCAGCGGGTAACGGGCCGTGTCCACGAGCAGGACGAGGCCGTAGTCCCAGGGGCCCGGCGCCGGCTGCTCGGCGCGCAGGCGCAGGTAGGTGGCCCAGCGGTGGTGGCCGTCGGCGATGAGGGCGTGCTGGTGGGAGAGGTCCTTGTCGACGGTGTCGAGGTCGTGCGGGTCGGTGATCGCCCACAGGCGATGGGCGTAGCCGTCGTCCGTGAGGGTGGAGAGCAGCGGCTCGGTGCGGATGACCTGCTCGATGACGCCGGCCGCGCCCTCCGTGCCGTTGCCGTTGCCGCGGTAGGAGAAGAGCAGCGGTTCCAGGTTGGCGCCGGTGTCGCGCATGAGCGCGGCGCGGTCCTCGACGATGTGGGGCATGACGTCCTCGTGGGGGAGGACCACGCCCTCCTCGCGCGGGGTGAGGCGCAGGGCGCCGATGAGGCCGCGCTGCAGGATGCCGTCGCCGCGCTGCTCGTAGACGTAGAGCGCGGGTTCGGGGTCGGCGGCGAGGATGTTCTCCTCCTGCCAGCGGCGCAGGGTCTCCGCTGCCTGGCGGTGCCGGTCGGCCGCGGTGGCGGCCTGGGGGAGGATGAGCCGGACGATGTTGTGCGGGTCGGCGGTCTCCAGGTGGCGCAGGCCGTCCGGCCGCACGACGACGTCGTACGGTGGTGAGGTGACCGCCGAAAGGCTGCCGACCCGTTCGGGGACGTACCGCAGCCCTCGGAAGGGGGTGAGTCGCAGCCCCTGTCCTGCGGGACTGCCGGTGGCGCCGTTGCCATGGCCTGGAGTGCTCATTGTGAAATGTTATGTCCCACGGCCGGATGAGCAATGATCGTGGAAGAGACGTAGAGCACAGGGAGCGATCACAGCATGAAACAGAGCGTCCGGACCCGTCCCGATGGCAGCAAGCGGCCACTGAGCGGCGACTACGACACCGCGCTTCTGGACCTCGACGGTGTGGTGTACGCGGGGGGCGAGGCCATCGTGCACGCCGTGGATTCGCTGGGCACGGCCCGGGAGAGCGGGATGCACCTCGCCTACGTGACGAACAACGCCGCCCGGACGCCGGAGACGGTCGCGGAGCACCTGACCGAGCTGGGGGTGCCGGCCGAGCCGGCCGACGTCATCACGTCGGCGCAGGCGGTCGCCCGGCTGATAGCCGATCAGCTTCCGTCCGGTTCCCGGGTGTTGGTGATCGGCGCGGAGGGGCTGCGGGTGGCGCTGCGGGAGCGCGGGCTGGTGCCGGTGGACTCCGCGGACGAGGATCCGGCCGCCGTCGCCCAGGGGTTCGGCGGGATGGACATGCCGTGGTCGCGGCTGGCCGAGGCGTCGTACGCGGTGGCCCGGGGCGTGCCGTGGTACGCCTCCAACACCGACCTGACGATTCCGAGTGCGCGCGGCATCGCGCCGGGCAACGGCTCCGCGGTGCAGGTCGTGCGGATCGCCACGGGTGCGGAGCCGCAGGTGGCGGGGAAGCCGCTGCCCCCGATGCACCGCGAGACGATCCTGCGCACCGGTGCGCAGCGGCCGCTGGTGGTGGGCGACCGGCTCGACACCGACATCGAGGGCGCGCACGTGGGGGGTGTGGACTCGCTGCTGGTGCTGACGGGCGTGACGACGGCGGCGGAGCTGCTCGCGGCGCGGCCCGAGCACCGGCCGACGTATGTGGCGGAGGACCTGCGGGCGCTGCTGGAGCCGCACCCGGCGGTCGAGGGCTCTGCCGGTGAGGGGTTCCGGTGCGGTGGCTGGAGTGCGTCGGCCGACGGCGATGCGCTCGTCCTCGACGGCGAGGGCGAGCGCATCGACGCGTTGCGGGCGCTGTGTGCCGCCGCGTGGACGGCTGCGGGTGAGGGTTCCTGCACGCTGGACGCGGGCAAGGCGCTGGCGCGGCTGGGCTGGTAGGGGCCGGTCGTGCGGGCCGGGTGCCGGCCCGCACGGTCAGCCCAGCTCCGCCAGGAGGTCCTCCTCCGTGGCGCCGAGGCGCCAGTAGCCGGTGAAGGTGACGGCGCGGCGGTCGATGCCGCGGTCGCCGACGAGATGGCGGCGCAGCGCGCGGATGGTGCCGGACTCGCCGGCGATCCAGGCGTAGGGCGTGCCGGCGGGCAGTTCCGCGGTGCGGACGGCGTCGAGGACGGGCCGGTCGGCGGGGGTGCTGCGGACCAGCCAGGTGATGTCGGCGTCGGCGGCCGTGGGCAGGTCCTGGACGTCGTCGGGGTGCGAGACCTCGATCCAGACCTTCGCGGGGGTGCCCGCCGGCAGCCAGGCGAGGATGCCGGCCGCGGCGGGCAGCGCGGACTCGTCGGCGGTGACGAGCACCCAGTCGGTGCCGGCCGGTGGCTGGAAGTCGACGCCGCCGTTCTCCTCGGCGACCGGGCCGAGGACGGTGACGCGGTCGCCGGGGCGGGCGGTGCGGGACCAGTGGGAGGCGGGGCCGCCGTGCCCGGTGCCCTCGCCGTGCTCCCCGTGCTGGACGAAGTCGACGTCCAGTTCGGCGGGATCGTGGCGCAGCTCGCGCACGGTGTACGAGCGCATGACGGCTCGTACGGCCGGGTCCTGGGTCCGCCACTGTGCGTACCAGCCCACGCCCCGGTCGTCCGGCAGCACCGGCGCGTCCTGGCCCGGGCGGGGCAGGAAGAGCTTGAAGCGCTGGTCGCGGCCGCCGGTGACCATCTCCCCGAGGCGGTCGCCGCCGAAGGTGACGCGCAACAGGGCGGGGCTGATCCGCTCGGTGCGCAGGACGTACAGGTCGAACCAGCGGTAGGGCGGGGGCGGGGCGTCGGTCATCGGGGGAGGTGGTTCCTTGTCGGTGGGGGTGTGCGGGGACCGGGCGTCAGGAGGTCTTCTTCGCCTTCTCGATCGCCGAGGCCAGGGCTTCGAGCAGGGGTGCGCAGCCGGCGTAGGAGAAGCGCGGTTCGCTCAGCCAGGGGCTGACCTGTCCGGCCTTGACGGCGGGGAGCTTCTCCCAGGTCGGCTTGGCGGCGAGGTCCTTGGGCTGCAGGGCGGAGGTGCGGCTGTCGAGGAGGACGAGGTCGGCCTGGTACTTGTCGGCGTTCTCCCAGCTGAGGCTCTCGAAGTAGCCGCCCTGGTCGAGCTTTTCGGGGACCACGAAGTCGACGCCGAGCTCGCGGAAGTACATCAGGTCGGCGTTGACGGCCGGGTTGGAGACGTAGAAGAGGTCCGCGCTGCCGGAGGCGGCCATGACCTTGACGGGGTTGGCCTTGGCGGCCTTGCGCAGGGTCTCGGCGGCGGCCTCGAAGCGGGCCTTGGCCTCGGTGACCTTCTTCGCCTTGAGGTCGGCGCCGAGGGACTCGGCCAGGGCGGCGTAGCGCTTGATGGGCTCCAGCATCGAGACGCGGGCGGCGGTCAGGCCGACGCTGGGGGCGAGGCCGAGGATCTTCTTCTTGCTCTCCTCCGGGACGTACCACAGCGCCTCGGGCTCGAACATGTTGCTGACGAGCAGGTCGGGGCGCAGGCCCGCGTACCTCTCGATGTTGAACTCGCCCCAGGCGTTGCCGAGGACCGTCAGCTTGTCGACGTCGAGTTCGCCGGCCTGCGGGTCGGGCTTGCCGTCCTTGAGCTTGGTGGGGCCGAAGACGCCGACGCACTCGACGCCGAAGTCGTGGAGGGCGGCGGCGGTGCCGGTGAAGGCGACGATGCGCTTCGGGGTGTGGTCGCGCTTCACGGTCTGGCCGCGGTCGTCCTTGAAGGACCAGGCGCCGCCCTTGCCGCCGCCCGGGGCGTCGTCGGCGGAGCCGGAGTCCGATGAGCCGCCCCCGCAGGCGGTGAGGAGGGCGCCGAGGCCCAGGGCGCCACCCACGGTCAGAAGGGAGCGGCGAGTGGGAGCTATGGTGCGGGGGTTGCGCATGGGGTAGTGCTTCTCTCACGTGAAGGGCGGTGTGAGGGTAGGCTAACCTAACCAGGTGTTGGTCGACAGTCCCCCTCCCCCCGGCGCCGTCTCCACGGAGGCCGCACCCCGCCGCCGAGGCGCCCTGCGAGCCGCAGGGCTGCTCGCCGCAACGGCCGTCCTCCTGCTGGTCGTCGCCGCGTCCCTCGCCATCGGCGCCAAGCAGATCCCCGTCGGACAGGTCTGGCACGGACTGTTCCACTACAGCGGCAGCGAAACGGACGTCGTCGTCCGCGACGTACGCGTCCCCCGCACCCTCCTCGGCCTCCTCGTCGGCTCGGCCCTCGGCCTCGCCGGCACCGTCATGCAGGCCCTCACCCGCAACCCCCTCGCCGACCCCGGCCTGTTCGGCATCAACGCCGGAGCCGCGGCCGCCGTCGTCTCCGGCATCAGCTTCCTCGGCGTCACCTCGCTGAGCGGGTACGTGTGGTTCGCCTTCCTCGGCGCCGCCCTGGTGTCCGTCGTCGTGTACGCGCTCGGCGGCAGCCGCGGCGCCACCCCCGTACGCCTCGCCCTCGCGGGCACCGCCGTGACCGCCGCCCTCAACGGCTACGTGTACTCCGTCCAGTTGGTGGACACCGCCGCCCTGGACCGGATGCGCTTCTGGACCGTCGGCTCGCTGGCGTCCGCCAACGCCACCCTCGTCACGCAGGTCGCGCCCTTCGTCCTCGTCGGCATCGCCCTCGCCCTGGTCCTGGCACGGCCCCTCAACGCCCTGGCCCTCGGCGACGACCAGGCCCGCGCGCTCGGCACCCGGCTGACCGCCACCCGCGCCCTCGCCCTGGCCGCCGTCACCCTGCTGTGCGGGGCCGCAACCGCCGCCTGCGGGCCCGTCATCTTCGTCGGGCTGATGGTGCCGCACGTCGTCCGCACGTTCACCGGACCCGACCTGCGCTGGATCCTGCCCTACGCGGCGGTCCTCTCACCCGTCCTGCTGCTCGGCTCCGACATCGCCGGCCGCGTCGTCGTCCGCCCCTCCGAACTCCAGGTCGGCATCGTCACCGCACTGCTCGGCGGACCCCTGTTCATCCACCTCGTACGGCGCCGGAGGATGGCCCAGCTGTGAAGCCCGTCAAAGCCCTGCGCACCCGCGGCGGCCTTTCCGTCCGCCTCGACCCGCGCGCCGCACTCGTCGTCGCGCTGCTCCTCGCCGCCGCGCTCGCCGCCTCCGTCGCCCTCATCGGCACCGGCGACTACCCGATGTCCTCCGCCGACGTCCTGCGCACCCTGACCGGCGGCGGCACCTCGGCACAGGAGTTCATCGTCCACGACCTGCGACTGCCCCGCGTCCTGGTCGCCCTGCTCGTCGGCGCCGCCCTCGCCCTGGCCGGCGCGGTCTTCCAGTCCGTCTCCCGCAACCCCCTCGGCAGCCCCGACGTGATCGGACTCGCCCAGGGCTCGACGGCCGGGGCGCTGCTCGTCATCGTCCTCTTCCAGGGCGGCACCACCGCCGTCGCCGCCGGCTCCGTCGCCGGCGGCATCCTCTCCGGTGCCGCGATCTACGCACTGGCCTGGAAGAAGGGCGTCCACGGCTACCGGTTCGTGCTCGTCGGCATCGCCATGGCCGCCATCCTCACCGCCGTCATCGGCTACCTCCTCACCAAGGCCAACCTCACCGACGCCGCCCGCGCCACCACCTGGATGGTCGGCTCCCTCAACGGCCGCGACTGGGACCAGGTGTGGCCGCTGCTGGCCGCCTGCACCGTGCTCGTCCCCCTCGTCCTCGGCCACAGCCGGTCCCTGCGCATGCTGGAAATGGGCGACGACGCCGCATACGCGCTCGGCGTGCCCGTCGAACGGACCCGGCTGGTGACCATGACGGCCGCCGTCCTGCTGACCTCCGCCGCCACCGCCGCCGCCGGCCCCATCGCCTTCGTCGCCCTCGCCGCACCCCAGCTCGCCCGGCGCCTCACCCGCTCCCCGGGACCCAACCTCACCGCCGCCGCCTGCACCGGCGCCACCCTGCTCGTCACCGCCGACTGGGCCTCCCAGCAGCTCTTCGGCGCCGACCGGCTGCCCGTCGGAGCACTCACCGGCATGCTCGGCGGCTGCTACCTGCTGTGGCTGCTGTACACCGAGCGCCGGAGCGGACGGATATGAGCAGGCGCCCGGACCCGCGCACCCCCACGAGCACGCACCAGGACAGGAACACCACCATGAGCCGGCTCTCGGCCGAATCCGTCACCCTCGCCTACGACGGGCGCGTCATCGCCGAGGACCTCTCCGTCGCCGTCCCCGACCACTCCTTCACCGTCATCGTCGGCCCCAACGCCTGCGGCAAGTCCACCCTGTTGCGCGCCCTGTCCCGCATGCTCAAGCCGGCCGCCGGCTCGGTGCTGCTCGACGGCACGGCCATCGGCTCCCACCCCGCCAGGAAGGTCGCCCGCACCCTCGGACTGCTGCCGCAGTCCTCCGTCGCCCCCGACGGCATCACCGTCGCCGACCTCGTCGCCCGCGGCCGCCACCCCCACCAGGGACTGCTGCGCCAGTGGTCGCCCGAGGACGAGCGCGTCGTCGAGGAGTCCATGGCCGCCACCGGCGTCGCCGCCCTCGCCGACCGCCACGTCGACGAGCTCTCCGGCGGCCAGCGCCAGCGCGTGTGGATCGCCATGGCCCTCGCCCAGCGCACCCCGCTGCTGCTCCTCGACGAGCCGACCACCTACCTCGACATCCAGCACCAGATCGAGATCCTCGACCTGTGCGCCGAACTCCACGAGACCCAGGGCCGCACCCTCGTCGCCGTCCTCCACGACCTCAACCACGCCGCCCGCTACGCCACCCATCTCATCGCGATGCGCGACGGCAAGGTCGTCGCCGAGGGCGCACCGGCCGACATCGTCACGGCACCCCTCGTGGAGGAGGTCTTCGGGCTGCGCTGCCAGGTCATCGACGACCCGCAGACCGGCACGCCCCTGGTCGTCCCGGCCGCCCGCCGGCCCCGCGGCCGGGCCCCGGAGGCGGGCGCTACAGGATCGACCGCAGCCGCAGCACGTCCCGCAGGCCCGCCTTCAGCTTGACCCGGCCACCGGCCCAGGCGCGCGCGAAGTTCAGCTTGCCGTCGACCAGGGCCACCAGGTCGTCCCCGGTCATCTCCAGGGCGATCTCGGCCCGCGGCTCGGACGCGCCCCGCACCGTCCGCACCTCCTTGAGGTGGCCGTCCCGCAGATGGCCCAGGAAGGTGACGTCGAGATCCGTGACGTGGCAGCTCAGCGAGCGATCGGGCGCGGCGGCGCTGCGGAGCTCCCCGCTCGCGCCCGCGAGCTTCTCCGCCAGCCGGTCGAGTGCGCCGAGGCACTCCTCAATGGTCGCCATTGCCTGGACGGTACCCCAGAGGGGGCGGAACACAGGAGAAGGCCCCTTTCCGGGGTAGCGTCGGAGCCATGACCGATCCGACGACCACCCCGGCGTCGCCCCAGCCCCTCGGCGTCCCGCGCACCCCCACCGGCGACGCCGGCGTCGACGCGCACCTGGCCCGGCTGGCCGACACCGACGACCTCGACGCCGGCGGCCACCTGCAGGTGTACGAGGATGTACACCAGGGCCTGCGCGACGCGCTCAGCGCCCTCGACCAGCGCCCCGGGCCCACGGACCCCGCGCGCCCGTACGACAACAGGAGCTGAACCGCACGTGGCAGTGACCCGCCGCCGACTCGACGCGGAGCTGGTGCGCCGCAAGCTGGCCCGCTCGCGCGAGCACGCGAGCCAGCTGATCGCCGCAGGCCGCGTGACCGTCGGCGGTACGACGGCCACCAAGGCCGCCACGCAGGTGGAGACCAGTGCCGCCCTCGTCGTCACCCAGGACGACAGCGACCCCGACTACGTCTCCCGCGGCGGCCACAAGCTCGCCGGCGCGCTGGCCGCGTTCGTCCCCCTCGGCCTGAAGGTCGAGGGCCGGCGCGCCCTGGACGCCGGCGCCTCCACCGGCGGCTTCACCGACGTCCTGCTGCGCTCGGGCGCCGCCCACGTCGTCGCCGTCGACGTCGGCTACGGGCAGCTCGCCTGGTCCCTGCAGAGCGACGAGCGGGTCACCGTGAAGGACCGTACGAACGTACGCGAGTTGACGCTGGAGCAGATCGACGGCCGGCCGGTCGACATCGTCGTCGGCGACCTGTCCTTCATCCCCCTCGGCCTCGTCCTGCCGGCCCTGGTGCGCTGCGCCGCGCCCGACGCGGACCTCGTGCTCATGGTCAAGCCCCAGTTCGAGGTCGGCAAGGAACGCCTCGGCGCCGGCGGCGTCGTGCGCAGCGCCCAGCTGCGGGCCGAGGCCGTGCGCGCCGTCGCCGGCCGCGCCGCCGAGCTGGGCCTCGGCGTACTCGGGGTTACCGCCAGCCCGCTGCCCGGGCCCTCCGGCAATGTCGAGTACTTTCTGTGGCTGCGTGCCGGTGCGCCTGAACTGGACCCGGCCGACGTTGACCGTGCAGTGGCGGAGGGGCCCCGTTGACCACTTCAGAAGCACCATCAGCAACATCGGCAGTACCGACCGGACGCACCGTCTTCCTGCTCGCCCACACCGGCCGCCCGGCCGCCATCCGCAGCGCCGAGCTCGTCGTACAGGGGCTGCTGCGCTGCGGCATCGGGGTGCGGGTGCTGGCCGAGGAGGCCGCCGACCTGCCGCTGCCCGGCCCGGCCGAGCGCGTCGAGGCCGGCCCCGGCAAGCCCGACGCCCTGGCGGGCTGCGAGCTGCTGATCGTCCTCGGCGGTGACGGCACCCTGCTGCGCGGCGCCGAGTTCGCGCGGCAGTCCGGAGTGCCGATGCTCGGCGTCAACCTCGGGCGGGTCGGCTTCCTCGCCGAGGCCGAGCGCGACGACCTCGACAAGGTCGTCGACCGGGTCGTCACGCGCGCCTACGAGGTCGAGGAGCGGATGACCCTCGACGTGCTCGTGCGCACCGACGGACACGTCGTGCACACCGACTGGGCGCTGAACGAGGCGTCGGTGGAGAAGGCCGCCCGCGAGCGGATGCTGGAGGTCGTCACCGAGGTCGACGGACGGCCCGTCTCGCGCTTCGGCGGCGACGGCGTGGTGTGCGCCACGCCCACCGGCTCCACGGCCTACGCCTTCTCGGCCGGCGGGCCCGTCGTCTGGCCCGAGGTCGAGGCGCTGCTGATGGTCCCCATCAGCGCGCACGCGCTGTTCGCCAAGCCGCTGGTGACCGCACCGGACTCGGTGCTGGCGGTGGAGGTGCAGCCGCAGACGCCCAACGGGGTGCTGTGGTGCGACGGCCGGCGGACCGTGGAGCTGCCGGCGGGAGCCCGGGTGGAGGTGCGGCGGGGCGCCGTGCCGGTGCGCCTGGCGCGGCTGCACCACGCCTCGTTCACGGACCGGCTGGTGGCGAAGTTCGCCCTGCCGGTCGCCGGCTGGCGGGGGGCTCCCCACTAACCGCCACCGCCTTCCCGGGGCCCGTCCCGCCGGGCGCGCCGCCTCAGCGTCCGGCGGTCAGGCGCCTGCGCGCCTCCCGCAGGGCCGGGTCGTCGCCCTTCGCCAGGTTCTCCTCGGTGAAGACCGGCGTCCTGACGTCCGGGGCGATGCCGGCGCCGTCGTACGTCGTCCTGCCGTCCGCCGCGCTCAGGAACTCCTCGTTCGGCAGGCCGAAGCTCCAGCCGTTCGGCAGCGCGCGGTCCAGCCGGTCGGAGAACGAGCCCTGCGTGTTCTCGCCGATGCGCACGGTCCGGGGCGTGCGGCCCATCAGCGCCTGCGTCGTCGTCTCCCCGGCGCTGATCGTCAGCCGGCCGGTGAGGACCGCCACGGGGCCGGAGTAGACCGGGCCCCGGTGCGGCCCGACCCGGACCGGCTCCGGCCGCGTGAACGCCGCCGGGTCCTCCGGATCGTTGCGCGCGTGCTTGAGGTAGGCCGTGTACGGGCGGCTCGTCAGCCGCTCCGCGATGCGCAGGCCCAGACGGTCGGAGCCGCCGCCGTTGAACCGCAGGTCCAGGACCAGGCCCCGCAGCGCCTTCGGGCCGGCCGTCCTGGCCCGGGTGAAGACCTCGTCCAGGGCGCGGTCCAGCTCCGCGCCGTCCGCCTCGTACGTCTCCTCGTCCGTGTAGTTCACGAACCCCGTCACCCGCAGATAGCCGGTGCCGTCCGGCAGGTCCGCGTAGGCGATCCTGCCCCTGCCCCAGCGGCGCAGCGCGGCGCCGTCCAGATTGCCGGCGATCGCCTCGTCGATGCGCCGCACCAGCGTCCCGTCGGGGATCGTGGTGTCCTCGCGGTGCCCCGCGAAGTACCGGCTGTAGTCGTCGCCCACGCCGCCTTTGACGAAGGTGTGCCCGTCGTGCAGCGGCTCGATCATTTCCGCGAGGATCCGGTAGAGCTCGTCCGGCGTCGTCCCGTCGGTCACCCGGGGGCGGTAGCGGGCGCGCACGGCCGGCCAGTCGATGCCCTTCGCGGCGAAGAACGGGTAGTTCTCGGCGTACGTCCGCCAGAAGACGTCGAAGACGGCGAGGTTGTCCTTCGGGGGCTCCTTCTCCCGGCAGGCCGCGGGCAGCGCCGCGATCCGGCGCAGTTCCCGATGGCCGACGGACTCCGCGTAGCGCAGCTGCGCCCGCCGGGGCCCCTCCGGCGTCACCGTGATCGTGGACGCGCCCTTCTGCCGGAACGGGCCCTCAGCGCCGGAACGGGTCGCGTCGGCCGCGCCCGGCAGGCAGCTGACGGCCGTCGTCTCGTACGAGCGCAGCCTGCGGCCGCCGTCCTCGATCGTGACGACCGTCCCGTAACCGTCCATGCGCCACACCCCGTCCAGGCCCCCCGCGCGCGGAGCCGCAGCGGCGGATCGCACCGTGACGGCAGTGGTCAGAGCGGTGGCGGTGGCGAGGAGGAGCGCGGCGGCACGCCGCCCGCGAGGTCGGTTGATCATGCTTTCCAGCCTGACGGGTGAGGCCCCGCCCCGGCCATGGAGAGGTCACCCGGACCGGTGGTGGGGTTGTCCCCAGGGACCTCGGTGGGGGAGGCCGTCGCGAGCGGCCCCCGGAACCTCGTATGGTCGTATCCGTGTTGGAGGAGATGCGGATCCGGTCCTTGGGCGTCATTGATGACGCGGTGGTCGAGCTGTCGCCCGGTTTCACGGCGGTGACCGGTGAGACCGGCGCCGGCAAGACCATGGTCGTGACCAGCCTCGGGCTGCTGCTCGGCGGTCGCGCCGACCCGGCGTTGGTGCGGGCGGGGGCCAAGGCCGCCGTCGTCGAGGGGCGGATCGCCGTCGACGGCCGCTCACCCGCGGCCGTACGGGCGGAGGAGGCCGGCGCCGAGCTCGACGACGGCACGCTGCTCATCAGCCGCACCCTCTCCGCGGAGGGCCGCTCGCGCGCCCACCTCGGCGGGCGCAGCGTGCCCGTCGGGCTGCTGGGCGAGCTCGCCGACGAGCTGGTGGCCGTGCACGGCCAGACCGACCAGCAGGGGCTGCTGCGGCCCGCCCGCCAGCGCCAGGCCCTCGACCGGTACGCCGGCGACGCGGTCGCCGTGCCGCTGGCCAAGTACACCGGCGCCTACCGCCGGCTGCGGGACGTCACCGCCGAGCTGGCCGAGCTGACCACCCGCGCCCGCGAGCGCGCCCAGGAAGCCGACCTGCTGCGCTTCGGCCTGGACGAGATCGCCGCCGTCGAGCCGCTGCCCGGGGAGGACACCGAACTGGCCGCCGAGGCGTCACGCCTCGGCCACGCCGAGGCCCTCGCCTCCGCCGCCACCGTCGCGCGCGCCGCCCTCGCCGGCGACCCCGAGGACCCCGAGGGCATCGACGCCGGCACGCTCGTCGCGGGCGCCCACCGGGCCGTCGAGGCCGTGCGCTCCCACGACCCGGCCCTCGCGGGCCTCGCCGACCGCATCGGCGAGATCGGCATCCTGCTGGCGGACGTGGCCGGCGAGCTGGCCGGCTACGCGTCCGACCTGGACGCCGACCCCCGACGGCTCGCCGCCGTCGAGGAGCGGCGCGCCGCCCTCACCCACCTCACGCGCAAGTACGGCGAGGACATCGCCGAAGTCCTCGCCTGGGCCGAGCGCAGTGCGGCCCGCCTGACCGAACTGGACGGCGACGACGACCGCATCGGCGAGCTCACCGCCGAGCGCGACGCGCTGCGCGCCGAGCTCGGGGAGCTCGCACAGGCGCTGACCGATGCGCGGACCGAGGCGGCGGAGCGCTTCGCCGGGGCGGTGACCGCCGAGCTGGCGTCGCTGGCCATGCCGCACGCCCGCGTGACGTTCGCGGTTCGCCAGAACGAGGTCGCCGACGCCGGCGCCGGCATTGACGTGGGCGGACGCGCCGTCGCGTACGGGCCCCACGGCGCCGACGACGTCGAGCTGCTGCTCGCCTCGCACCCCGGCGCCCAGCCGCGCCCCATCGCCAAGGGCGCCTCCGGCGGTGAGCTCTCGCGCGTCATGCTCGCCGTCGAGGTCGTCTTCGCCGGGTCCGCGCCCGTGCCCACGTACCTCTTCGACGAGGTCGACGCGGGCGTCGGCGGCAAGGCCGCGGTCGAGGTCGGGCGGCGGCTGGCGAAGCTGGCGCGGACGGCGCAGGTCGTGGTCGTGACGCACCTGCCGCAGGTCGCGGCCTTCGCGGACCGGCACCTGGTGGTGGAGAAGACGCACGACGGGGCGGTGACGCGCAGCGGGGTGCAGGCGATGGAGGGCGAGGACCGGGTGCGGGAGCTCTCCCGGATGCTGGCGGGGCAGGACTCGGAGCTGGCGCGGGCCCATGCGGAGGAGCTGCTCTCGGCGGCCCGGGGCGGGCGGTAGCCGCGGCCTTGGCTGTCCGCCCGTCTCTGCTGCCGGGGCCGGCGCGTCGGGGACCGGGTCGGTGCGTCGTGGGGCGGCGCGTCGGGGACCGGGTCGGTGCGTCGTGGGGCGGGGCCGGGGCGGGAGGGGACGGACCCTTCTGGGGGCTGGATTATTTACGGCCCCCGTCAGCCGTCGAGCGTGCCCCGACAGTCGCCGCAAATAACCCTTACGCCCCCTGCCAGGGTCCATCCCCTCCCG
>NZ_JAIXMK010000164.1:0-1677 GCF_020328095.1 Streptomyces sichuanensis | reverse complement strand
CCGGGTCGGTGCGTCGTGGGGCGGGGCCGGGGCGGGAGGGGACGGACCCTTCTGGGGGCTGGATTATTTACGGCCCCCGTCAGCCGTCGAGCGTGCCCCGACAGTCGCCGCAAATAACCCTTACGCCCCCTGCCAGGGTCCATCCCCTCCCGCCCCGGCCCCTCCCGCGGAGTGCGGCCGTCCCACCGGGGGGCACCCGCAAATAACCCCCAGCCCCGGTCCCTCCCGCCGGTCGGCCGGCTCCCCTCGGGGCGGGTCACCTTGCCGTCGTAGGTGGTGGGAGGTGGTCGCGAGGGGGGCCGGAATCGCCGAAGTGGGTGAATCCGGGGATCTGGGGGTGGGGCGGGACGGGCCGCCACTCGGGCCGGTGGTGCCGGGATGTCGGTGGGGGCTGGCATCCTGGGCTCAGCACCTCGCCGTACGCCCCGACCGACGTCGACCCAGGAGCTTCCCCCGCGTGAGCAGCACACCCGGCCCCTCGCACGGGCGGCCGCCCCTGCACGCCGTTCAGGTCCTGGGCACCGGGAGCGCGGGCAGCGGCGCACACGTGCGGTCGCTGGCGGACGGGCTGGTGGCCAGGGGGCTGCGGGTGACCGTGTGCGGAGCGGCCTCCGCGCAGCGGTACGGGTTCGCGGAGGCGGGGACGGCCTTCGTCCCCCTCATGGACTCCAACGCCCTGTCCGTGGCAGCGATCCGCTCGGTGAGCGCCGGTGCCGACGTCGTGCACGCGCACGGGCTGCGCTCGGGCATGCTGGCCGCCCTCGCCCTGCGCGGACGGCCCACGCCGCTGGTGGTCACCTGGCACGCCCGGGTCCGCGCCGCGGGCGCCCGTTCGCACCTCGTGCGGCTGATGGAACGACAGGCCGCACGGGCCGCCTCCGTCCTGCTCGGCGCCTCGCCGGACCTCGTCGACCGGGCGCGCACCCGCGGTGCCCGCGACGCACGGCTGGCGCCGGTCGCGCTGCCCGCCCCGCCCTACGCGCCCGAGGAGGACGAGCACGTACGGTTCAAGGCCCGGGCCGAACTGGGTGCGGTGGCCCGGCCCATGCTCGTCACCGTGGGCCGGCTGGAACCCGGCCAGGGCCACGGCCCGCTGCTCGACGCCGCCCGGATCTGGCGGGAGCTCGACCCCGAGCCGCTGCTCGTCATGGCCGGGGAGGGCAGCGAACGCCCCCGCATCCAGCGCCGCATCGAGGACGAACGGCTGCCGGTGATGCTGGTCGGACGCCGCGACGACGTGCCGGAGCTGCTGGCGGCGGCGGACGTCGCCATCGTGCCGAGCCGCTGGGAAGCGCGGTCGCTGCTCGCGCAGGAGGCGCTGCATGCGGGCGTGCCGCTCGTGGCCACGTCGGTCGGTGGCATCCCGGATCTCGTCGGCGACGCCGCCGAACTCGTCCCCTACGGTGACGCCGCCGCCCTGGCGGCCGCGGTGGCCCGCCTCCTCGACGATCCGTACCGCTGCGCCCAGCTCACCGCGGAAGGCCGCCGCCAAGCCGCCACCTGGCCCACCGAGGACGACACCGTGGCTCATGTCCTGAGCGTCTACGACGAACTGGCCGGGGCCCCAACCCGGCGGTAGCCGGGGCAACCGTGGCCGCCTGCCGCCTAGGAGGCCGTATCCCGGCCGGTGGCCGAGGAGTTCCACCGCGGCAGGCGGCAGGCGGCAGGCGGCAGGCG
>NZ_JAIXMK010000163.1:0-16811 GCF_020328095.1 Streptomyces sichuanensis | reverse complement strand
GCGTTGACTTTTGGCACGCTGTTGAGTTCTCAAGGAACGGACGCTTCCTTTGTACTCACCCGCAGCGATACTCGCTGGGGCTTTCCTCCGGGCGCTTCCCTTCGGTGTTCCACCACTCTATCAGGACTTTTCCGGCCCCTTTACCGCTCGTTTTTCCGCACACACATGCATGCAGACACAACGAAGCGGATCCGGGAAAGGATCTTATCCGATGGAGTGCCGCCCTCCGCCTCGCCTGCAGTTGACTGCGGGCCTCGGTCGTGGGCAGGAGACAGACAGTACATGTCCCGCTGAGGCGAGGCAAATCGATTACGCACCGCACACGGCTCCCCGCGCGCACGCTCGTGCGGAATCCTCAGTTCCTATGACTTAGGCTTCCGACCAGTGCGCCGTCCAGGACAGGTAGTGACGGCGCGTGATGATTCTCCACCTCTGGGAGGCTTCCCATGACCACCGTGTCGTCCCCGATCGCCGGACGCGCCATCGGACTCGCGGCAGTGCCCGATCCGGTCTTCTCCGGCGCGATGGTGGGACCCGGTACCGCCATCGACCCCGTGCGTGAGCCCGCCACCGCGGTCTCCCCCGTCGACGGTGTCATCGTTTCGCTCCACCCGCACGCTTTCGTCGTCGTCGACGGCGAGGGCCACGGCGTCCTGACCCACCTCGGCATCGACACCGTCCAGCTCAACGGCGAGGGCTTCGAGCTGCTCGTCAACAAGGGCGACACCGTCACCCGCGGCCAGGACATCGTGCGGTGGAACCCGGTCGCCGTCGAGGAGGCCGGCAAGTCGCCGATCTGCCCGATCGTGGCGCTGGAGGCCACCGCCGACGCCCTGGGCGACCTCCGCGAGGACGGCGACCTCAAGGCGGGCGACTCCCTCTTCACCTGGCAGTGACGTTTCACCTGCAGTGACTCTGAGCCGTCGCGGATGACGACGGCACGTACGACATCCACTGCGGCGGACACGACCCGCCGCATCCAACCGGAGACGGGTGAAATGGAGACAACGCTGCGAGGCGTCGGCGTGAGCCACGGTGTGGCGATCGGCGAGGTGCGGCACATGGGCACGGCGGTTCTGGAGCCGCCGGCCAAGCAGATCCCGACGGACGAGGCGCCGCGCGAACAGGGGCGTGCGCGCCAGGCCGTCGAGGCCGTCGCCGCGGACCTCATCGCGCGCGGCAACCTGGCCGGTGGCGAGGCCCAGCACGTGCTGGAGGCCCAGGCCATGATGGCTCAGGACCCCGAGCTGATGGCCGACGTCGAACGGCGCATCACCGTCGGCAGCACCGCCGAGCGTGCGGTGTACGACGCCTTCGCCGCCTATCGCGCGCTGCTCGCCAACGCCGGTGAGTACCTGGCGGGCCGGGTGGCCGACCTCGACGACGTGCGCAACCGCATCGTCGCGCGCCTGCTGGGCGTGCCGATGCCGGGTGTGCCGGACAGCGACGAGCCCTATGTGCTGATCGCCCGGGACCTCGCTCCCGCCGACACGGCGCTGCTGGACCCGACGCTGGTGCTGGGCTTCGTGACCGAGGAGGGCGGGCCGACCAGCCACAGCGCCATCCTGGCGCGTGCGCTCGGGGTGCCGGCCGTGGTGGCGCTGCCGGGTGCCGGGGAGCTTGCCGAGGGCACGGTGGTGGCCGTGGACGGCAGCACCGGTGACATCTTCGTCGACCCGAGCGAGGAGAAGCGGGCCGAGCTGACGAAGGCGGCCGAGGCGCGCAAGGCCGCGCTGGCCGCGTCGTCCGGCCCGGGTGCGACGTCCGACGGGCACAAGGTGCCGCTGCTGGCGAACGTCGGCGGTCCGGCGGACGTGCCGGCCGCGGTGGAGGCCGGTGCGGAGGGCGTGGGCCTGTTCCGCACCGAGTTCCTGTTCCTGGACGACAGTGCGAAGGCGCCGTCCGAGGCCAAGCAGGTCGAGGCGTACCGCAAGGTGCTGGAGGCGTTCCCCGAGGGCCGTGTGGTCGTGCGGGTGCTGGACGCGGGCGCGGACAAGCCGCTGGACTTCCTGACTCCGGCGGACGAGCCCAACCCGGCGCTGGGCGTGCGCGGCCTGCGGACGCTGCTGGACCACCCGGAGGTGCTGCGCACGCAGCTGACCGCGCTGGCCAAGGCTGCCGAGGGGCTGCCGGTCTACCTTGAGGTCATGGCTCCGATGGTGGCGGACCGGACCGATGCCAAGGCGTTCGCGGACGCGTGCCGCGAGGCCGGGCTGCAGGCGAAGTTCGGCGCGATGGTGGAGATTCCCTCCGCCGCGCTGCGGGCCCGTTCGATCCTGCAGGAGGTCGAGTTCCTGTCGCTGGGGACGAACGACCTGGCGCAGTACACCTTTGCCGCCGACCGTCAGGTCGGTGCGGTGTCGCGGCTGCAGGACCCGTGGCAGCCGGCGCTGCTCGACCTGATCGCCGCGTCGGCCGAGGCCGCCAAGGCCGAGGGCAAGAGCTGTGGTGTGTGCGGTGAGGCCGCGTCGGACCCGCTGCTGGCGTGCGTGCTGACCGGTCTGGGAGTGACGAGCCTGTCCATGGGCGCCGCGTCGATCCCCTACGTGCGTGCCACGCTGGCCAAGCACACGCTGGCGCAGTGCGAGCGTGCCGCGGCTGCCGCCCGTGCCACGGACTCGGCCGAGGAGGCCCGTCTGGCCGCGCAGGCGGTGCTGTCCGGCGAGTGAGCCGGTGTGCCTGAGGCGCAGGTGATGTGAGGGGGTGTTCCCGCCCGTGGGCGGGGACACCCCCTCCTCCTTTGCCTTCCTCAGGCGTCCTCAGGCATCCTGCGCCTCCCTTCCTCGTCCCCGTCGAGTTCCCCGTCGAGGGGGATGCCCGCGCGGTATTCGATGCCCGGCTCCGGGGGTACTGGCTCGCCGGTCGTGGCGTCGGTGCAGTAGGCGGCGAAGACCTCCGCTTCGGTCAGGGGGCGCAGCCCGCCGTCCTTCAGGCCCCAGCCCCGTACGGTGTCGGGGCCGCCGGGCCGGGTGGTGCGCAGGACGACGCCGCCGTGGCGGTCGGTGACGATGCCCGCGGCCAGGACGGTGCAGAAGACGAGGGCCTCCGCTTCCGCCAGGTGCAGCCGGCCGTCCTTGCCGCAGGCGGTGCGGACCACCGCGACCAGGGGTGTGTCGCCGTCGGCCTGGACGCTGCAGACGAGGTGGTGGCTGCCTTCCCCCACGGCTTCGATGATCCGTCGCAGGGCCCGGGAGGCCAGGGCGAACGCGGCCCGGCCGAGGTCCTCGCCGCAGGAGGCGCAGTCGCCGCCGCGGGCGAGCAGGGCGGAGGCGTACTCCCACGTGGCCTGCTGCTCGGCCTCGTCGATGAGGCGGGGCAGCAGGCTCGCGAGGGGCCGGCCGTCGTAGGCGACGGTGGCGCCGGCGGCCGCGACCTCGGCGGTGTAGCGGGTGCGGCTGGCCGCGGTGTCGGGGTCGAGGTGCAGGTCGGTGCAGTATTCCTCGTAGTCGACGGGGTCGAAGAGGGCGACGGTGGTGTACGTGCCCCGGGCTGCCATGGAGCGCAGCAGCCCGTCGACGTCCCGCAGGTAGCCGGCGTGGTCGTCGAAGAGGAAGCTCGTGTAGCGCCGCATGGCGGCGAAGTCCTTTTCGTCGGCCAGGACGGCGACGGTGCTCGGTGTTTCCGTGCGCAGCCTGCGGCGGGCGGTCAGCCGCCGCCGGCCGTTGTCGGTGTGCCCCATGAATTCCCCCTCGGCGAGTGATCGGTCACGATCTGCGATCGATGCTCACTCACCGTAATGGGGGCCACTGACAATCGCCGGTGACCTGCGGCGATGGCTCCTAGTTGCGTTCCCGCGCGAGCTGCTCGTAGAAGCCGAGGAGCGCGGCGTTGTCGACGGATCCGGGGTTGACCGCCTTTTCCAGCGGGGTGCCCTGCAGGAGGCGCTTGACGGGGACCTCGATGCGCTTGCCGGTGAGGGTGTGGGGGATGGCGGGGACCTCGATGACCTCGTCGGGGACGTGGCGCGGGGAGAGCTGCTCGCGGATGGTGCGCTTGATGCGGTCGAGCAGTGCGTCGTCCAGCGAGGCGCCCGGTGCGAGGTGGACGAACAGCGGCATCCAGTAGCCACCGTCGGGGCGTTCGACCCCGATGACGAGGGATTCGCGGATCTCGGACAGGCGTTCGACGGCCTCGTAGATGTCGGCGGACCCCATGCGGACGCCCTGCCGGTTGAGGGTGGAGTCGGAGCGTCCGTGGATGACGACGGTGCCGCGCGAGGTGAGGGTGATCCAGTCGCCGTGCCGCCACACGCCGGGGAACATCTCGAAGTAGCTGTCGCGGTAGCGGCTGCCGTCCGGGTCGTTCCAGAAGTGGATGGGCATGGAGGGCATGGGGGCGGTGACGACGAGCTCCCCGACCTCGTCGACGACGGGCTTGCCCTGGGCGTCCCACGCCTGCAGGTCCGTGCCGAGGCAGGGGGCCTGGAGCTCGCCGATGTACACGGGCAGGGTGGGGACGGCGCCGGCGAAGCAGCTGCAGACGTCCGTGCCGCCGCTCACCGACGCGATCCACATGTCGTCCGCCACCTCGTCGTGGATCCAGCGGAAGCCGTCGGGCGGCAGCGGGGAGCCGGTGGTGGCGACGCACTGGACGCGGGAGAGGTCGAAGTCGCGGCCGGGGTGGACCCCTGCCTTGCGGCAGGCCATCACGTAGGCGGCGGAGGTGCCGAAGAGGGTGGCTCCGGTGCGTTCGGCGATGCGCCACTGGGCGGCGGTGTCGGGGTGGCCGGGGCTGCCGTCGTAGAGGACGACGGTGGAGCCGACCAGGAGGCCGGAGACGAGGAAGTTCCACATCATCCAGCCGGTGGAGGTGTACCAGAAGAAGCGGTCGCCGGGGCCGAGGTCGCAGTGCAGGGCGAGCTGCTTGAGGTGTTCGACGAGAATGCCGCCCTGGGACTGGACGATGGCCTTGGGCAGACCGGTGGTGCCGGAGGAGTAGAGCACCCACAGGGGGTGGTCGAAGGGCAGCTGCTCGAAGACGGGCTCGGTGGGGTGCGCCGTCAGCGCGTCCCACTCCAGCGCGCCCTCGGGGGCGGGGGTGCCGAGCAGCGGGATGTGGACGACGGCGCGCAGCGTGGGCAGGCCGGCGCGCAGCTCACCGACGACGTCGGCGCGTTCGTGGCGCTTGCCGCCGTAGTGGTAGCCGTCGACGGTGAACAGGACGACGGGTTCGACCTGCTGGAAGCGGTCCAGGACGCTGCGGGCGCCGAAGTCGGGGGCGCAGGAGGTCCACACGCCGCCGACGGCCGCGGTGGCGAGGAGGGCGACGACGGCCTGGGGGATGTTGGGCAGGTAGCCGCTGATGCGGTCGCCGGGGCGGACGCCGAGGCGGCGCAGTTCGGCGGCGAGGGCGCCGACCTGGCCGCGCAGCGCGGCCCAGCTGACGGGGACCGGTTCGTGGGTCTCGTCGACGTGCAGGAGGGCGGGTTCGCCGGCTCTCGCGGGGTCCTCGGCGGCGCGCAGGGCGTGTTCGGCGTAGTTGAGGGTGGCGCCGGGGAACCAGCGGGCGCCGGGCATGGCGGGGTCGGCGAGGACGCGCTCGTAGGGGGTGGAGAAGCGGACGTCGCACCATTCGGTGAGGGCCTGCCAGAAGGGCTCGGTCCGCTCCACCGACCAGCGGTGCAGGGCCGCGTAGCCGGCGACGGGGTCGCCGGGCACGGGGGCGGGGGCGCCGTGCCGCTCGGCGGCCCAGGCGTGGAAGCGGGTGACCTGCGCGCGGGCGATGCGGTCCTCGCCGGGGCTCCACAGGGGCTGCGGCGGGTCGACGGGCTGCGGTGCGGTGGTCATCTCGGCTGCTCCCGGGCTCTACGCGTCGTGGGCGGCGCCGTGGGCCGGGCGGGGTGGCACGGGACACGGCTGACCAGGACGATGCCATGTGATCGACTCCCGCACCAGGGGTGCCGAGTCACACCGTGAGGCGGTGGTGCGGGTCCTGCGGGTGAACGGCGGTTGAACGGCGCACGGGCGGGACGGGGACGGTGGCAGGGTGAGCGGCATGGACGCGGGTGACCTTGTGCGGTCGGTGAAGTGGATGGCGGCGTTGCGGGCGGCCGGGAGCGCGCAGGGGCTGCGGTCCGTGCGGTCGGCGTGGCGTCGGCGGCGGGTGGACGCGCTGGGGCTGCCGCGGCCGGGGGCGCAGCGGGCGCGGGTGCCGGGGCTGGCGGAGGGGGCGGATCCGGAGCCGGGGGGCGGCGTGGTGCGGTTCGCGCGGTCGTCGCTGCGGGTGCGGGTGGCGGCGGGGGGTGCGGTGTTCTGCGGCTGGGACGGGGCGGGGCCGGAGCCGTCGTACGCGCTGGCCGGGCCGGTGCCGGAGGCGGACGAGCGGGCGGTGCTGGAGCCGGACACGGACGGCGGCTGGCGGGTGGTGTCCGAGCGGGTGCTGGTGGTGGTGTCCCGGCACGGCGGGGTGGAGGTGCGGACGCCGGGCGGGGTGGTGCTGCGGCGTGAGCTGCCGCCACGCTGGTGGGAGCCGGCGGCGGGGGCGGAGGGGGAGGCGCGCTGGGTGCAGCGGTCGGAGGTGGCGGCGGACGCCCGGTTCTTCGGGCTGGGCGGGCGGGCGGCGGGCCCGCGGCTGCGGGACGGCGCGTACCGGCTGTGGAACACCGATCCGGGGGGCGCGTTCGAGCCGGGGGACGACCCGCTGTACATCACGATGCCGGTGCAGCTGGTGGTGGCGGACGCGGGGACGCACCTGGCGTTCCACGACAACACCTGGGACGGCCGGGTGACGTTGTGGGAGGGCGAGGAGGGGGCGGGGTCGGGGCACGACCGGCCGGGGCGGTGCGAGGTGCGGATGGAGGGGGGTCCGCTGCGCTACTGGGTGCTGGTGGGCACCCCGGCACGGGTGCTGCACGGCTGGGCGTCGCTGACGGGTGCGGCCGCGCTGCCGCCTTCCTGGGCGCTGGGGTACCAGCACGCGCGGTGGGGGTTCGGCAGTGAGCAGGAGGTGCGGCGGGTGGTGGCCGGCTACCGGGAGCGGGGGCTTGCGCTGTCGGCGGTGCACCTGGACATCGACCACTACCGGGGGCACCGGGTGTTCACCGTGGACCGGGAGCGGTTCCCCGATCTGCCGGGGCTGGCCGCGGACCTGCGGCGGGAGGGCGTGCGGCTGGTGTCGATCGTGGACCCGGCGGTGAAGGTGGAGCCGGGGCTGGAGGTGTACGAGAGCGGGTGCGAGGCGGACGCGTTCGTGCGGGACGCCCGGGGGCACCGGGTGCGGGGGGAGGTGTGGCCGGGTGAGTCGGTCTTCCCCGACTTCACCGACCCGAAGGTGCGTGCGTGGTGGGGCGGGCTGTACGCGGAGCGGCTGGTGCAGGGCTTCTCGGGGGTGTGGCACGACATGAACGAGCCGGTGTCGTTCGCGGCGTTCGGGGACCCGACGCTGCCGCGTTCGGCCCGGCATGTGCTGGAGGGGCGCGGTGGCGACCATCGTGAGGCGCACAACGTGTACGGGCTGTCGATGGCGCGGGCGGGCTACGAGGGCCTGTGCGCGCTGCGGCCCGAGGAGCGGCCGTTCGTCTTCTCGCGGTCGGGGTGGGCGGGCATGCAGCGCTACGGGGGCACGTGGTCGGGGGACGTGACGACGGGGTGGCCGGGGTTGCGGGCGTCGCTGGCGCTGGTGCTGGGGCTGGGGCTGTGCGGGGTGCCGTACTCGGGGCCGGACGTGGGGGGCTTCACCGGTTTTCCGTCGCCGGAGCTGTTTGTGCGGTGGTTCCAGCTGGGTGCGTACCTGCCGCTGTTCCGCACGCATGCGGCGATGTCGGCGGGGCGGCGGGAGCCGTGGGAGTTCGGGGCGGAGGTGCTGGAGCACGCGGGGGCGGCGCTGCGGGAGCGGGGGCGGCTGCTGCCCTATTTCGTGACGCTGTCGCATCTGGCGCACCGGACGGGGGCACCGTACGTGCGGCCGGTGTGGTGGCGCTCGCCGGAGGACCGGCCGCTGCGGGACTGCGAGGACGCGTTCCTGCTGGGGGATTCGTTGCTGGTGGCGCCGGTGCTGGAGCGGGGTGCGGACCGGCGGGCGGTGCGGCTGCCGCGGGGGCGGTGGTACGACACGGCGACGGGGCGGGCGCACGAGGGGCCGGGGCAGGTGCTGCTGGACGCGCCCCTGTCGCGGATCCCGGTGCTGGCGCGGGCGGGGTCGGTGGTGCCGGTGGCGGGGGCCGGCGGGGCGGTGGAGCTGGAGGTGTGGGCGCCGGCCGCGGGGCGTACGGGGGGCGGGGTGCTGATCACGGATGCGGGCGACGGTTGGGAGCGGCCGGAGGTGGTGCGGTTCACGACGCGGTGGCGGGGCGGAGTGGTGACGGTCGAGCAGGAGGGGGCGGCCGAGGTGGGGTATCCGGTGCGGATGCGCGGCTGACGGGCGGGGCGTCGTCCCTCTTCCGCGGTGGCCCGCCGGGTGGTATCCGGTGGGGTCATGCCAAGACTCTGCGTACTCCTGCGCGCGTTCCTCGTGCGCGCGTTCCTTCTGTGCGCGTTCCTCCTGCGCGACGTCCCACGGCGGCTGTCCCCTTGGCGCGCGAGACCTTTGCGTGCGATCCCTCTGCACCCGTCCCTCCGGCGGACGTTGTCCCTGCGCGCGCTGGCGCTGCCGTCGGCCGCGCTCGCCGTCGTCACGTCCGCCCCCGGTGCCTCAGCGGCCACGCCGGGTACGGGCTCGGGCTCACAGCGGCCGCCGGGGTTCGTGGCGCTCGCCGCCGTGGACCCGACGATCCTTCAGGAGATGCGCTACCTCACGCCGCACAACTTCACCGGCCACCGCGTCGCCGGCTACGAGCGGCCCCGCTGCCTGCTGACGCGCCCGGCCGCCGAGGCGCTGCGCCGGGCACAACGTGCGCTCCTGCGCCAGGGCTACACGCTGAAGGTGTACGACTGCTACCGGCCGCAGCGTGCGGTGAACGACTTCGTGGCCTGGGCGAAGGACCTGGCGGACGTGCGGATGAAGGCGGAGTTCTATCCGCGGGTGGAGAAGTCGCGGCTGTTCGAGGACGGCTACATCGCGGCGAAGTCCGGTCACAGCAGGGGAAGCACCGTGGACCTGACGATCGTTCGGCTGCCGGCCCGGCCGACGCGGCCGTACGTGCCCGGTGAGCCGCTCGTGCCGTGCTTCGCGCCGCGGTCCGAGCGGTTCCCCGACAACTCGGTCGACATGGGAACGGGCTTCGACTGCTTCGACACGCTGTCGCACACCCTCGATCCGCGGGTCACGGGCCGGCAGCGCGCCAACCGGCTGGTGCTGAAGTCCGCGATGGAGCGGGCGGGGCTGGTGAATCTGGCCGAGGAGTGGTGGCACTACACGTTGCGGGACGAGCCCTATCCGGCCACCTACTTCGACTTCCCCGTGCGCTGACGCCACCGTCCTCGGCGCTGCGGGGCGGGCCGCTCACACGGCCGCGGGCCGGCGCTCCTCGGTCCCGGCGGTCAGGGCGTGCTCGACCACGGAGACCAGGACGTGCTTGACGGACTCGCGGTCGCGGGCGTCGCACAGGACGACGGGCACCTCGGGGTCCAGGTCGAGCGCGTCGCGCACGGCCTCCTCGGGGTAGCGGTCCGCGCCGTCGAAGCAGTTGACGGCGAGGGTGAAGGCGATGCCGCGCCGCTCGAAGTAGTCGACGGCGGCGAAGCAGTCGGCCAGCCGCCGGGTGTCGGCCAGGACGACCGCGCCGAGCGCGCCCTGCGCCAGCTCGTCCCACAGGAACCAGAAGCGGTCCTGGCCGGGGGTGCCGAAGAGGTAGAGGACGAGGTCGTCGCGCAGGGTGATGCGGCCGAAGTCCATGGCGACGGTGGTGGTGCGCTTGGCCTCGACGCCGGAGGTGTCGTCCACCGGCCGGCCCGCCTCGGTCAGCAGCTCCTCGGTGCGCAGCGGTTTGATCTCGCTGACGGCACCGACGAGGGTGGTCTTGCCGACGCCGAAGCCACCGGCGACCAGGAGCTTCAGGGCCACCGGGGTGACCGTGGACCGTATACGGCGGTCAGTGCGCCCGAACACCATGGGACATTCCTCCGATTCAGGGTCAGTGCGGCATCGCGCTCCCCCCGTGGTAGTGATCGTTCCGCAAGGACGGTCACCTCGACAACCCCCGTCCGGCCCCTTGGCCGGAGCCGACCGGTCCCGGCCGGCTCCGGGGCCGGTCACAGCGCCCGCAGGCCGGCGATCACCTCGCGCAGGATGCCGGCGTCGGGCAGCTCCGCGGGCGGGACCGGACGGGAGACCTTGACGTAGCCGGCGTCGATGAGGTCGCCGACCAGGACGCGCACGACGCCGACCGGGAGGTCCAGGTCGGCGGACAGCTCGGCGATGGACAGCGGTTCGCCCAGGGCGAGCTCGGCGATGTCGAGGTGCTCCGGCGACAGGGTCCGGTCGGCGATGGCATGGGCCCCGCCGGGGTGGGCGACCAGGAAGTCCTCGGCGACGACGAGTGCGATCAGGTCGAGGCGTTCCTCGGCCCGGCTGCGGGTGCGCCCGCGGGTCATGGCGTACGGGCGGACCACGGGGCCCGCCGCGTCGTCGTACCAGCGGGCCTCGTGCGCGGGGTCTCCGGTCATGCCGCCCGTCACTCGTCGGCGACGCCGGCCCGCGGAGCGGTGGCCAGGTGCGT
Organism: Streptomyces sichuanensis; assembly: GCF_020328095.1. Taxonomy (NCBI): domain Bacteria; kingdom Bacillati; phylum Actinomycetota; class Actinomycetes; order Kitasatosporales; family Streptomycetaceae; genus Streptomyces; species Streptomyces sichuanensis. The sequence goes on along the minus strand of NZ_JAIXMK010000163.1, from coordinate 6,217 downwards.
GCCCACCCGCTTGACGAGCAGCGTCATCTCGTAGGCGACCTGGCCGATGTCGGAGTCGGCGTCGGCCAGGACGGCCAGACAGCTGCCGTCGCCCGCGGCGGTGACGAACAGGAATGCCTGGTCCAGTTCGACCATGGTCTGGCGGACCTCGCCGGCGGCGAAGTGCCGGCCCACGCCCTTGGCGAGGCTGTGGAAGCCGGAGGCGACGGCGGCCAGGTGCTCGGCGTCCTCGCGGGTGAGCCCCTCGGAGCTGCCGGTGGCCAGTCCGTCGCTGGACAGGACGAGCGCCTTGCTGATGCTGCCGACGCGCTCGACGAGTTCGTCGAGGAGCCAGTTGAGCTCACCCGTGCCGCCGGCCTGGCGGCCCGTGGCCGACGGAGCGTTGCGTGTCACGGCCTTCGGTGCGGTCATCGACCGTCCCCCTCAAATGTTGTTCCTGGTGCGGTTGTGCTCGGTGAGTTCGTCACGTCAGGGCGCTCCGGCGCCTCGTCCTGCTCGCGCCCGCGCTGCCAGCCGCGTTGCATGGCCGCCATCCTGGCGCGCACCTCCTCGGCGTCGCGGTCGTCGCCGGGGCCGGCCGGGTCCGGCACGGGCCGGGTGCGCGCGGCCGGGCCCTCCTTCAGCTGAGGCACGAGGCTGGCCTGGCGCACGCGGCGGGGAAGGCCGCCGGGCGGGGTGCGGTCGGGGCCGGGGCCGTCGGGCGCCTGGTGGTGCTGCTCGCCCGGCCCGCCGTCGAGCGCGCGCACGGCGGCGGCTTCTCCTGCCGCCGCCCCGCCGGACGCCGGGCGTCCGGGGCTCGTCCGGCGGTGCGGCAGGGGCACGCCGCCGGTGTCCTCGCCGCCCGCGCGGGCCCCGCCGGGCGGCAGGGTGTCGGTGAGCAGCGTGGAGGGGATGAGGACGACGGCCGTGGTGCCGCCGTAGGGGGAGGGCTGCAGCGAGACGCGGACGCCCTGGCGCTGGGCGAGCCGGCTGACGACGAAGAGGCCCAGCCGGTCGGTGTCGGACAGCTCGAACTCGGGCGTCTCGGCCAGGCGCAGGTTGGCCTCCAGCAGCGCGTCGGGGGTCAGTCCGAGGCCGCGGTCGTGGATTTCGAGCGTGAATCCGTTGGAGACCCGTTCGCCGACGACCTGGACGGTGGTGTGCGGCGGGGAGAAGACGGTGGCGTTCTCCAGCAGCTCGGCCAGGAGGTGGGTGAGGTCGGCGACGGCGGGTCCGTTGAGGGCCAGGCGCGGCAGACGGCGCACCTCGATGCGTTCGTACGCCTCGACCTCGCCGACCGCCGCGCGGACGACGTCCATCAGCTGGATGGGTTTGCGCCACTGCCGGGAGGGGGCCGCGCCGGAGAGGATGACCAGGCCCTCGGCGTGGCGGCGCATGCGGGTGGTGAGGTGGTCGAGGCGGAAGAGGTCGGCGAGTTCGTCGGTGTCCTCGGTGCGCCGCTCCATGGTGTCCAGCAGGGTAAGCTGACGGTGCAGCAGCACCTGGCTGCGGCGGGCGAGGTTGACGAAGACGTCGGAGACGCCGCGGCGCATGTCGGCCTGTTTGACGGCGGCCTCGACGGCGGCGCGCTGGAGCGTGTCGAGGGCCTGGCCGACCTGGCCGAGCTCGTCGGTGCCGCGGTCGCGGCGGGGGGCCTCGGCGTCGATGTCGACGCGCTCCCCCGCGGCGAGGCGGCGCATCACGGCGGGCAGCCGGACGCCGGAGATCTCGTGGGCCTCCTTGCGCAGCCGGCGCAGGTCGCGGACGAGGCCGCGGCCGACGCGCAGGGAGATGACGAGCGAGCAGACGAGGGCGGCGAGGCCCAGGACACCGGCGGCCGCGGCCTTGGAGAGCACCCCGACGGCGACGGGACGCACCCGCTCGCCGAAGCGTTCGGCACTCTCGTTGCCCATCCGGCCGAGGTCGTCCAGGACGGGGGTGGCGGTGGCCTTCCAGCGCTGGGCGTCGATGACGTGGGGGGCCCGGGCGGCGCCGGCGAGGATGACGGTGTCCTCGGCGGAGCGCAGCGCGTCCGCGCCGGCGCCGCGCCAGAAGTCGTCGAACGCCTTCCGGTCGGCGTCGGACAGGACGGCCAGGTGGGTGCTGTAGAGGATCTTGCGCTCGGCCACGCGGTCGGAGAAGGCGCGCAGGTCCTGCCGGCTCATGCTGCCCGCGGCGAGCGCGGCGGCGAGCAGGGCGTCCTCGCGGGAGAGGGCCTCACGGGCGCGGCCGAGGCCGACCAGGGCGCGGCCCTGCCGGTCCATGCCGGCGTCCTTGAGGGCGCTGAGGCTGGCGAGGAAGTCGTAGTAGGGGTCGACGAGTTCGTTGAAGGACTGCAGCGCGCTGTAGCGGGTGACGGTGTTGTCCTCGACCTTGCGCCGCAGGCCCTCGATGCTGTCGAGGGTCTTCTCGATGGCGCGGAAACGATTCGCCGCCTCGGCGGGCACCTCGTGGCGCGCTTCGTCGCCGACCCGGGAGCGGAAGGAGGTGACCATCCTGTCGGTGGCGCGCTGCCGGTCGCGCAGCTCGGCCAGGGCGTCGGAGCGCCGGGGGTCGGCGAGGTAGACCATGGTCTGGCGGCGTTCCTTCTGCAGGACGCGCACCATCTCCTCGGAGGGGAAGCCGACCTTCCGCATCACGTCGCCGACGGACAGCAGCCGGACGGCCTCGCTGCCGGTGATGACGGTGGCGAAGGCCCACAGCCCCGTCAGGGAGACCAGTGGCACCAGCAGCAGCGCCACGATCTTCCGGCGGATCGACTTCCCGCGCAAGCGCATGGCCTCCCCTCCGTCAGCCCCGGCGCACGGGGACGGTCTTCCGACAGTAACGCGGCGTGAGCCTACTACTGCGGGGTACGCGTCTCGAAGGCCAGTACGGCCGACGGACGGGGGTCTGGCCGGATTACCCCTCCGGGAGGGAACCTTTGGGGGTCATTGTTCGCTCTTCTCCTGGGGAGACGGACCGTTGGGCAGCCACTGGGGGAGGTGAGCCGCCATGGACCAGGACCGCGACGTCAGGTCGTACGCCCGCAGGCCGTTGTGGGTCGAGGAGCCGGCCCGCAGGCCGCGGATGCCCGACCCCGTCCGGACGTCCGCCGTGCGGGCGTTCCTCGTCGTCGCCGTGACGCTCATTCAGACCATGGTCGCGATACTGCTCGCGCTCACCGGGTCGTGGTTCGCCTTCCCCGCGGTGCTGTGCGCCGTCGCGTGCACGGTGGCCGCGACGTGGGCGGTGCTCGACGTCTGGGTGACCCGCCAGGTGTGGCTGCAGCGGCACGGCGTGGTGTCCGTGCCGAGCAGCACGGCGCGCGAGGCGCGCCGGATCCGGCGGCCGCGCTACCCCTGACGGTGCGCCAGGGGGCGGCGCGGCCGCCCGGGCGCTACACCCCGGCCGGCACCGGCCCCGCCGGGCCGCTCTCCGCCTCCACCGGCCGGCGGAACATCCGCGTGGCCGTGATCTCGCCGTGCACCTTCTCCGCCGCCCCGTCCTCACCGGCCGGAGTCTGCGGGAGGCCCGGCCGCAGGTGCTCCTCGACGCTGATGTACTTCAGCCCCGCCCGCAGGTCCGCGTCGTTGCGCAGCCGGATGACCAGCGGGAACTCCGCCAGTGCGGTGGTGTCGAACAGACCCGTGGTGTACAGCAGCTGCACGCCCAGCGCGTCGGCGACGGCCCGCTGGAGCTCCAGCAGGTACGTGGCGTTGGCGCGGCCGATGGGGTTGTCGAGGAACAGCGTGCCCGCGTGCCGCTGCTTGTCACGGCCGCGGTCGTTGCTGCGCAGCGCCGCCATGGTGCAGTACAGCGCGATGGCCGCGGTCAGCAGCTGGCCGCCGGAGAACACGTCGCCCATCTGCCGGACCGGCACGCGCTCGGCACGCAGCACCGCGTCGGGCTTGAGGATCTCCACGGCCACGCCGCGCGGCAGCAGCGCCGCCTGCACGCCGCGCAGCAGCAGGGACATGCCGTCGCGGCGCAGGTCGGAGTTCTTCTTGACCGCGGAGCGGGTGGCCTCGTCGATGACCTCGCCGAGCCGCTCGGTGAGCGTGGACTGGTCGGGGTCCTCGAAGCGGATGCGCAGGAACTCCTGGCCCGACCACTCCCCCAGCCCCTCGGGCAGCCGCGACAGGCGCTGTGCCGACCGCAGGGTGGTCAGCGAGGACTCCACCAGGCCGCGCAGCCGGTCGACGATGCTGTCGCGGTTGCGCTCCAGCTGCTCCAGCTCGTCGGTCAGCACCCGCAGCCGGGGCGCGAACGCCTCGGCCCAGGCGGCGGCGTGCTCCGGCAGGGCCGCGGCGGGCAGTTCGCGGATCTGCTGGCGGGCGGGGGTGCGCACCTGCTCGTAGCGGGTGGAGTTGGCGTGGCGCACGAGCACGTCGCTCGCCTCGCGCACGGCCGCCTCCGCCGCCGACAGGTCGCCCGCGCAGCCGCGCAGGGAGCGCCGGGCCTCGGCGGCGGCCTGCCGGGCCTCCTCCAGCGTCCCGGTGTAGGGCACGGGCTGCTCGGCGTCCTCCTCCGGGGCGTTGTCGCGCAGCAGGTCGCGCAGGAGGGCCGCCGTGTCGTCGAAGCCGGTGGCGGCGTCCTCCGCGGCGCGGTGGGCGCGCAGCAGGTCGCCGTGGGCCCGGCGGGCGTTCTCCAGGGCGTCGGTGCGGGCGGCCAGCTCGGCGGCGGCGGTCCGCAGCAGTTCCTTGGCCCGGTCGGCGTCCGCGGGCACCAGCTCCTCGGGGAGCTCGGTGTGGGCGTCGCCCTCGGCCGGGGCCAGCCGCTCGGCCTCGCCGCGCAGCCGGCCGAGCTGCTCGCTGGCCGTGGACGCACGCGTCTCCAGCATCTGCACGAGCGATTCGGCGCGGGCGGCGGCGGCCAGGCGGGAGGGCCCGTCGGCGCCGTCGGTGCCCTCCAGGAGCTGGGCGGCGCGAGTGCGGACCTTGTTGGTGAGGCGGTCGAGCTCGGCGCGGGCCGCGCTCTCGTCGCTCTCGGCACGGGCCTGTTCGGCGCGCAGATCGGCGCCGACGCCGACCTTCTCGTAGAGCTGCGAGGCCGCGCGGTGCGCCTCGCGCAGGGCGGGCAGCGAGGCGCTGGGCGCCTCGGTGCCCTCGGGCACGTCGTCCGGCGCGCCGGCGATCTCGGCGCGCTCCGCGCGCAGGGCACGGGCCGTGCGATGGGCGTCGTCGGCCGCACGCTGGGCGGCGCGGCGGTCCTCGTCGGCGGCGCGGGCACGGTCCACGCACGTCGCCGCGCGCTCCTCGCTCTCCGCGGCCTCCTCGGCGAGCTCGCGCAGCCTGCTCTGCCAGTTGGCGCGCTCGCGCAGCCGGTAGGCGAGACCCGCGAGGGCGTCGGCGACCCGGCGGGCGCGCTGGGCGGTCTCCTGCCGCTCGTCGCGCACCCGGGCCGTCTCGGCGGCGATCTCGTCGGCCTCGGCGCGGGCCGTGCGGGCCTCGGTGAGGGCCTCCTGCGCGGCGTCCGCCAGGCCGCGGCAGCGGCCGGCCTCGGCGGCCAGCTCGGCGAGCCGTCCCTCGGGGCAGCCGGCGCGCCAGGACGCGAGCCGGGCGGCGAGCGTGCGGTCGCCGGCCAGCCGGGCCGCCATGGCGCGGATCTCCTCGTCCCGGGCCATGGCGCGCTCGCGCAGCGCGTGCCGCTCCTCGTCGGCGGCGCGCTCGTCGTGCATGGCGGGGTTCGGCGGCACGAGGAAGACGCCCCCGTCCTGCGCGCCGGCCGCCGGGGCGGGCGCCAGCAGGGCGGCGGCGGTGCCGACCGCGACCGCGGAGCGGGGCAGCAGGGAAGCCGCGCCGAGCACCTCGCGGGCGCGGGCGTGGGAGCCGGCGTCGGTGATGACGACGCCGTCGACGAGCTCGGGGCGCGCCGCGAGGACGGCCGCGTGGTCGGCGGGGTCGACGGACTGGGCGAGGTAGCGCCAGCCGGGCAGCGCGGGAATGCCGTGCTCGCCCAGGTACTCGACGGCGGCCAGCACGTCGGGGCTGGGCGGCAGCAGGCCGCCGTCGCCGAGCGCGCCCAGGATGCGGGAGTCGTCGGCGGCGGCGGTGCGCAGCTCGAACAGGTGCCGTTCGGCGGCGGCCACGTTCTCGTCGAGCAGCTCGCGCAGCGCGTCGGCGCTGCGGTCGAGGTCCTCGGCGGTGAGGCGGCCGTCCGTGCCGTCGCCGGCCGCGGCGGGGGCCGCTGCGGCGTCGGGGGCGCTGCCGCGCCAGGTCTGGCCCGGGGTGCGCTGCGCCGGCAGCCGGCCGGCGGC
>NZ_JAIXMK010000162.1:0-19427 GCF_020328095.1 Streptomyces sichuanensis | reverse complement strand
GGCCGCCGGCGCGGGTCCTGCGGCGGGCGGGGGCGTGCCCGGGGCGGGCGTCCCGGCGTAGGGGTGGGGCTGCGGCTCGGGCCCGCCCGGGTGAACGGGCGGGGGCGTCTGAGCGGCGGGAGGCAGGTCCGTGCCGTGGGCGGGGGTCACCGTGGGCCGCTGCACGGGCGGTGCGGGCGCCCACGGCCCGGGCCGGCCGTAGGGCGGGGTGCCGTACGGGTCGGGCGCGTGCAGGGGCGCCCGCTCCGTGCCGTCCCCGGCTGCAGCGGCGTCCTGCGGCGGCTGTGCCTTGCCCTCGTCCATGGTTCTCCCCACCGTTCCGTCCCTCGGGGCGCGCGTGCCGGTGGGCGGCGCGCCCCATGACGATTACACCAGGTCCTGCGGTGCGTGCGGAGGGGAGCCGGGCGCAATCAGCGCGCGGACGCCGCTCCGGTGAGGGGGTGGCGCGAGGTGTGCACCAGGGGAGGCAGCACGGGGGCGTCGGAGGGGCGCAGCAGCGCGACGCCCGCGGACGCCGGGGCCGTCAGAGGGACGGACACCTCCTTGGCCGCCGGCCGGGTGCGGCTCAGGTCGCGCTCCTCGCGGACCTGGCCGGGGGTCATGGCCAGCGAGGTCGTCGTGGCGCTCGGGCCGCCGCCACGGGCCCTGGGCGGCTCCACGGCCGTCTCCAGCGGCTGCGCGCCGACGAGCGCGAAGGCCGCCAGCGAGACCGCCCCGGCGGCGGCGAAGGCGAAGCGACGCCCCCGCGAGGCGCCGCGCGGCTCGACCTCGTGGATGCGGAAGCCGCGCTCACGCGGGTCCGGAGCCACCGGGAGCAGGGCGTACGCCTCCGCCCGTCCGGCGGAGGTGCCTCTTCCACGTGCCGGGCCGTCACCGCCGCCGTCGCGGTCGTCGCCGAGACCCTCGCCCGGCAGGCCCTGCAGGCGGGCCAGCAGGGAGGCCGAGAGCGGCGGGGGCGCGGCCTCCGCGAACACGCTCTTGAGCCGGCGCTGGGCGTCGGCTTCCGCTTTGCACTTGCAGCAGGTGGCGAGGTGCGCCAGCACCCGCTCCCGCGAATCGTGTCCCAACTCCCCGTCGACGAGGGCCGCGAGGCGGTCGCCGAGATGGTGCTCGGCGGGGGACGGACCGCCTGAACCGCTCACGCGATCCCTACCTCCCCACCCATCCGGATCCCCGGTGCCATTCCCGCCGTCGCGCGCTGCTCGGCCCGGGCGGCGGGCGAGCGGTGCTGGAGCGCCTTGCGCAGGTGGGAACGGCCGCGGTGGATGCGGCTGCGGACGGTGCCGAGCTTCACGCCGAGCGTCGCGGCGATCTCCTCGTAGGACAGCCCCTCGATGTCGCACAGGACGACCGCGGCGCGGAACTCCGGCGCGAGGGTGTCCAGCGCCTGCTGGACGTCGGCGTCGAAGTGCGTGTCGTTGAAGTGCTGCTGCGGGGAGGGCTCACGGCTGGGCAGCCGCTCCGCGGCGTCCTCGCCGAGCGCGTCGAAGCGGATGCGCTGCCGGCGGCGGACCATGTCGAGGAAGAGGTTGGTGGTGATGCGGTGCAGCCACCCCTCGAACGTGCCGGGGGTGTACGTGGACAGCGAGCGGAAGACGCGGACGAAGACCTCCTGCGTCAGGTCCTCGGCGTCGTGCTGATTGCCCGTGAGACGGTAGGCGAGGCGATAGACCCGTGCGCTGTGCGTGCTGACGATCTCCTCCCAGGTGGGAGGTGTCCACGCCGGTGCGTCCGCATCGGTGGCGAAGGCCGCGGTGGTTGCGGAGCTGGTGGCGCGGGTATCAGCGGTGTAGGTCACGGATTTCGGCTCGGGAGCGGACCGGAGTCCAAGGCGCCTCAGCACCCCTCGGCGGTCGCCGCCCGCAGCCGCACCTCCCCTGTCGGCTCTGGTGGTGTCCAGTGGAGCCCCTACCATATCCACCTCGCCCGTTAGCTCCGGATAAGCATTTTTGACCCGCTTTTTGGTCTTGCCCTGCCGTGATCCGTGACGCCCGGCCGGCGCCCGTCGGTTCCCCCTCCCGCCCGGCCTTCGCAAGGGCCCTTCCGCCCTTTCCAACGCCCGGTCCCATCTGCGGGTTCCCGTGGGCAGCGGATACAGTCACGGTTGCGTGGACTACGGGGACAGGAGAGGGCCATTACCGGCAACCAGCAGACGAGCTGGGCGTTCGCCGATGTGTTCGTCGCCGAGGACGAGGCGCTGCGCTGGGCCCGGGACCGGGCCTACGAGGCGGGCCTCCGCTCGGTGTCGAACGGCACCGGCGCTGCGCTGCGCCTGCTTGCCGCCGCCGCGGACGCCAAGGCCGTCGCGGAGATCGGCACCGGCACCGGGGTCTCCGGCATCCACCTCCTGCACGGCATGCGCCCGGACGGCGTGCTGACGACCGTGGACAGCGACCCGGAGTGCCAGCAGTTCGCCCGGCAGGCGTTCCGCGCGGCCGGCTTCGCCGGCAACCGCGCGCGCTTCATCCCCGGCCGTGCCCTGGAGGTCCTGCCGCGCCTGGCCGACGGCGGGTACGACCTGGTCTTCTGCGACGGTGACCGCACGGAGTGCCTCGACTACCTAGCCGAATCGTTGCGCCTGCTGCGCCCGGGCGGACTGGTCTGTTTCGAGGGCGTCTTCGCCGACGGCCGTACGGTCGACTCGGCGCTGCCGCCCGCCGAGGTGCAGCGGCTGCGCGAACTGCTGCGGGCCGTGCGGGAGTCCACGGCACTGGTGCCGTCCCTGCTGCCGGTGGGCGACGGCCTGCTGTGCGCGGTCCGGCGCGGCGGCTGACGGACCCGCGGGCGCCACGGCGTCGGAGACGGCGCGGACCCGGCCCGGAGACGGCGCGGGCGCCGGGCGGTCGCGGGACCGGGAACGAAGCGCATGCCGGGCCGTCGCGGGACCGGGAACGACGTGGGCGCCGGACGGACCCGGGGAGGCGCCGGCCGGAGCCGGGTACGCCACCGCCCCGGGACCGGAACGGGCCGGTAGCCGGGGCGGTGCGGGAATCCTGGGCCTGTGCGTCAGGCGGTGACCTTCTCCAGGGCCTCGCCGAGAGCCTTGGCCTCGTCAGGGGTCAGCTCGACGACGAGACGACCGCCGCCTTCGAGCGGAACCCGCATGACGATGCCCCGCCCCTCCTTGGTCACCTCGAGCGGGCCATCGCCCGTCCGCGGCTTCATGGCCGCCATGCTCGTTCCCCTTCCTGAAACCAGCTCATCGTCAGCCGACGGCCCTCTGGAAGGGCACACGTCACCGGCATCGAACACATTGCTTCCAGGTCATTATCCCGCATCGCGCGACCCAATGACCAACATCGGTCCGCATCCCTTCGGCAACGCGCTGCCGCAAAACCACTCAATTCGGGGATCGTCCTGCGTGAGTGCGTCGCTCTCAAGGCCATGACGCCACTCAATTGTTTGACGCAGGTCACATATCGGCTCCCGATGATCTCCGGCATGCTGAGCGCCTGGACGGCAGGGGGACACCCGCGTCCGCAACCGACCGAGGGAGGGACCGCACCATGGCCGACACCGTGCTGTACGAGGTGACCGACGGGCTGGCGACGATCACGATCAACCGCCCCGACGCCATGAACGCACTGAACACGGAGACCAAGGCCGCCCTCCGTGACGCCCTGCAGCACGCCGCCGCCGACGGGGACGTCCGGGCGGTCCTGCTGACCGCCACCGGGCGCGCCTTCTGCGTCGGGCAGGACCTCAAGGAGCACGTGGCCTCGCTGGCCGCCGACCGCGAGCGCGGCACCCGGACGACCATGGACACCGTCAAGGACCACTACAACCCCATCATCAGCGCCATCACCCGGATGCCCAAGCCGGTCGTGGCCGGGGTGAACGGCGTCGCGGCGGGCGCGGGGGCCGGCTTCGCCTTCGCGGCGGACTACCGGGTGGTGGCCGACTCGGCCGCCTTCAACACCTCCTTCGCCGGCGTCGCCCTGACCGCCGACTCGGGCGTCTCCTGGACCCTCCCCCGCCTGATCGGCCGGGGCCGGGCCACGGACCTGCTGCTCTTCCCGCGCAACGTGCCGGCCGAGGAGGCGTACGCCCTGGGCATGGCCGACAAGGTCGTGCCGGCGGCGGAGCTGGCCGCCGAGGCGGAGGCGGTCGCCCGCCGGCTGGCCGCGGGCCCGACCGCGGCCTACGCCGCGATCAAGGCGTCGCTGGCGTACGGGGCGGAGCACGGGCTGGCGGAGACGCTGGCCAAGGAGGACGAGCTGCAGGAAGCGGCGGGCGCGTCGGAGGACCACGGGATCGCCGTCGCCGCGTTCCTGGCGAAGGAGAAGCCGAAGTTCGTGGGGCGCTGAGCCGCCCGCCCGGCCCGCGGGCCGGGCTCAGGAACCGGACGGGCTCACGCCGGGCCCGTCCGGCCGCGGGCGTGGCAGCCGGAGAGGTGGTCGTCCACGAGGCCGCACGCCTGCATCAGGGCGTACGCCGTCGTCGGCCCCACGAAGCGGAAGCCGTGCTTCTTGAGGTCCTTGGCCAGGGCCGTCGACTCGGGGGTGATCGCGGGCACGTCGGCGAACGTCCGGGGTGCCACCCGGGCGGCTCCGGGCGCGTACGACCACACCATCGCGTCCAGCCCGCCGGGCCCCAGTTCGGCCGCCGCCCGGGCGTTGGCCAGCGCTGCCGCGATCTTGGCGCGGTTGCGGATGATGCCGGGGTCGGCGAGCAGCCGCTCGGCGTCGGCGTCCGTGAAGGCCGCGACCTTCTTGATGGAGAACCCGGCGAACGCCGCGCGGAACCCCTCGCGGCGGCGCAGGATCGTCAGCCAGGACAGCCCCGACTGGAACGCCTCCAGGCATATCCGCTCGTAGAGGGCGTCGTCGCCGTGGACGGGCCGGCCCCATTCGGTGTCGTGGTAGGCGCGGTAGTCCTCCCGGGACTCCGCCTCCAGGCCCCACGGGCAGCGCGCGAGCCCGTCCGGGCCGACGACCACTCCCGCCTCGCTCATGCGGTGCCCTCCTCGTCGCGCTTGCCGCCCCCGGCGCCGTCGGTCTTCTCGTCGCCCGGACGGCCGACGGGGCCCGTGCCGCCCTCGGTGTCCTCGGCGGGGCCGGAACCGGCCTCCCCGGCGGCGGGCGGCGCGTCCTGGGGGGCGATCAGCCCGCGGCCCCCCATCGCCGCGGCCTGCGCGCCCGCGAGCGCGGCCTCCAGCTCGGCGATGCGGGCGTCGCGCTCGGCGAGCTCGGCACCCAGCCGGTCCAGGACGTCGTCGGTCTCCGCCATGCGGTAGCCGCGCAGCACCATGGGCAGGCGCAGCGCCTCGACGTCGGCGCGGCCGACGGGCCGGCCGGCCGGCAGCGGCCAGGCCATGCGGTCCTGGGCGGGCTCGGGCAGGACGCCGGTGGTGTCGTCGCCGGAGGCGACGGCGAGCGTGACCGCGGCGACCACCACGACCAGCGCGATGAGCAAGAACCAGAACACGACCGTCTCCCCGTCAGTCCTCCGTCAGCCAAACCGTCCACTCTGATCGTGCCATGCCCCACTGACGGTTAAGGTCGCTGGCGGACCACGGAGAGGGAGTACGGAAGATGCTGCGGCTGGGACGACGCGAGTTCGACGCTCACGAGCCGGTGATCATGGCGATCGTGAACCGGACGCCCGACTCCTTCTACGACCAGGGCGCGACGTTCCGCGACGAGCCCGCGCTGGCCAGGGTGGAGCAGGCGATCGCGGAGGGCGCGGCGATCGTCGACATCGGCGGGGTGAAGGCGGGCCCCGGCGAGGAGGTGACCGCCGAGGAGGAGGCGCGCCGCACGGTCGGCTTCGTGGCCGAGGTGCGCCGGCGTCATCCGGACGTCGTCATCAGCGTCGACACCTGGCGGCACGAGGTCGGCGAGGCCGTCTGCGAGGCGGGGGCGGACGTGCTGAACGACGCGTGGGGCGGTGTGGACCCGAAACTCGCCGAGGTCGCGGCCCGTTACGGGGCGGGGCTGGTGTGCACGCACGCGGGCGGCGTCGAGCCGCGGACGCGGCCGCACCGGATCGCGTACGAGGACGTGATGGCGGACATCCTGCGCGTCACGCTGGGGCTGGCCGAGCGGGCCGTGAAGCTGGGGGTCCGGCGCGACGGCATCATGATCGACCCGGGGCACGACTTCGGGAAGAACACCCGCCACTCGCTGGAGGCCACCCGTCGCCTGGGCGAGATGGCGGAGACGGGCTGGCCCGTGCTGGTGTCGCTGTCGAACAAGGACTTCGTGGGCGAGACGCTCGACCGGCCGGTCAGGGAGCGGGTGCTGGGCACGCTGGCGACGACGGCCGTCTCGGCCTGGCTGGGCGCGCAGGTCTACCGCGTGCACGAGGTGGCGGAAACGAAGCAGGTGCTGGACATGGTGGCGTCCATCGCCGGCCACCGCCCGCCCGCAGTGGCCCGGCGGGGACTCGCCTGAGGTCCGCGCGGCGGATACCCCACCGCAACCGCCCACCCGCCGAGCCCCGCGAGGACGGCGTCGGGAGGCACGGCCGAAGCAGGTGCCGGACACGGCGGCGTCCATCGCCGGCCACCGCCCGCCCGCGGTGGCCCGGCGAGGGCTCGCCCGAGGGCGGGGCCTACGTCCCCGCCTCCTTGGTGACCACCCCGATCGCCTCGTCGACGTCGTCGGTGACGTGGAAGAGCTGCAGGTCGTGCAGGCCCACCTTGCCCTCGGCGACGAGGGTGTCGCGCAGCCAGCCGACCAGGCCCCGCCAGTAGGCGGAGCCGAAGAGGACGATGGGGAAGCGGGTGACCTTCTTGGTCTGCACGAGGGTGAGCGCCTCGAACAGCTCGTCCAGGGTGCCCAGCCCGCCGGGCAGGACCACGAAGCCGCTCGCGTACTTCACGAACATCGTCTTGCGGACGAAGAAGTAGCGGAAGTCGACGCCGAGGTTGACGTACGGGTTGAGCCCCTGCTCGAAGGGGAGTTCGATGCCGAGGCCGACGGACACGCCGCCCGCCTCCATCGCCCCCCGGTTGGCGGCCTCCATGGCGCCGGGCCCGCCACCGGTGATGACGGCGAAGCCCGCCTCGACCAGGCCGCGTCCGATGGCCACCCCGGCCTCGTACTCCGGGGTGCCCGGCCGGGTGCGGGCGGAGCCGAACACGCTGATCGCCGGTGGCAGTTCGGCGAGCGCTCCGAAGCCCTCGACGAACTCCGACTGGATGCGCAGGACCCGGAACGGGTCCTCGTGCACCCAGTCGGCGGTCCCTCTGGTGTCGAGCAGGTGCTGGTCGGTGGTGCCCGCCTGCATCTGGCCGAGCCGGCGCACGACCGGTCCCCGGCGCTGCTCGCGTCGCGTGCGCGACGTCTCGGGATTGCCCATACCGTGCTCCCTCCGCTGCGGTTCGCGGGAACCGCAGATCGTCGGATTCGTTGCCCCAGGGTAGGCCCGGGAACGGCGTGGCGAGGGGCCGTCAGCTCGTCAGCCAGGCGCGCAGCCGCTCCTCGCAGTGCGTGATCTTCGCGGTCGCCACGTGTTCGTCCCGCTTGTGCGCGTAGAGGGGGTCGGCGGGCCCGTAGTTGACGGCGGGGATGCCGAGGGCGCTGAAGCGCGCGACGTCCGTCCAGCCGAACTTGGGCCGGGCCTCGCCGCCCACGGCCTTCATGAAGGCGGCGGCGGCCGGGTGCGTGAGGCCCGGGCGGGCGGCGCCGGAGTGGTCGTCGACGACGAACTCGCTGACGCCGCAGTCGGCGAAGACCTCGCGGACGTGCGCGAGCGCCTCCTCCTCGGTCCGGTCGGGGGCGTAGCGGAAGTTCACCGTCACGGTGCACTCGTCGGGGATGACGTTGGTGGCGACGCCGCCGGTGATGCCCACGGCGTTGAGGCCCTCGTGGTACTCCAGGCCGTCGACGACCGGGCGGCGCGGCTCGTAGGCGGCGAGGCGGGCGAGGATCGGGGCGGCGGCGTGGACGGCGTTGGACCCCATCCAGCTGCGCGCCGAGTGGGCCCGCTCCCCCTTCGTGCGCAGCAGCACCCGCAGGGTGCCCTGGCAGCCGCCCTCGACCTGGGCGTCGGAGGGCTCCAGCAGGACGGCGAAGTCGCCCGCCAGCCACTCGGGGTGGGCCGCCGCGACGTGGCCGAGGCCGTTGAGGTGGGCGGCGACCTCTTCGTTGTCGTAGAAGACGAACGTCAGGTCGCGGTTGGGTGCGGGGACGGTCGCGGCGATGCGCAGCTGCACGGCGACGCCGGACTTCATGTCGCTGGTGCCGCAGCCCCACAGGATGCCCTGGTCGTCGAGGCGGGAGGGGACGTTGTCGGCGATCGGCACGGTGTCGATGTGGCCGGCGAGGATGACGCGCTCGGCGCGGCCGAGGTGCGTGCGGGCCACGACGTTGTTGCCGTGCCGGTCGACGGTCAGGTGCGGCAGGGCGCGCAGTTCCCGCTCGATGGCGTCGGCCAGCGGCTTCTCGGCACCGCTCTCGGAACGGATGTCGACGAGCTGGGCGGTGAGGGCGGCGGCGTCGAGGGAGAGGTCCAGTGCGGCGTGATCCATGCCGCGAGCCTAACGCGGCCGCCCCGACGGCCGGGCGCCTGCGGCGGGCGGTCTCTCAAGTAACGTGGCCCGCATGTCCCGGATCATCGTCACCCGCCGTGGCCGACTGCTGCGCACCGTGGCCGCCTGTGCCGTGCTGCTGGCGCTGATCGGGTACGGGATCGCCCAGCTGGTGACGGGCGGCCCGGGGGCGCCGCGCTGCACGGTGCGGGCGAACGGGGAGTCGTACTCCCTGGCTCCGGAGCAGGCCGTGAACGCGGCGACGATCTCGGCCGTGGGGTCCTCGCGGGGGCTGCCGGAGCGGGCGGTGACCATCGCGCTGGCGACGGCGATGCAGGAGTCGGGGCTGCGCAACATCCACCACGGGGACCGCGATTCGCTGGGTCTGTTCCAGCAGCGGCCGACGCAGGGCTGGGGCACGGCCGGGCAGATCACGGACCCGGTGTACGCGGCCGGGAAGTTCTACGACCACCTGGTGAAGGTGCCGGGGTACTCGCGGCTGCCGCTGACGGTGGCCGCGCAGAAAGTGCAGCGCAGTGGTTTCCCGCAGGCGTACGCCAAGCACGAGCCGGACGCCTCGCTACTGGCGCTGGCGCTGACGGGCCGCGTCGAGGCGGCGTTCAGCTGCACCCGCAGTCCCGGTGACGGCAAGCCCGGCAGCGGTGCGGCGGTGCGGGCGAAGCTGAAGCGGGAGTTCGGGGCGGGGGTGGTGCCGGCGGTGGCCGGCGCCCCGGCCGGCGAGGGCCGCTCCGGCGGTGCGGGGGACCCGCGGACGGTGGTCGTGCCGGTGCAGCCCGGGCCGGGGGCGGGGCCGGCGGAGGACGGGCCGGGGCGGCGCGGCTGGGAGCTGGCGTCGTGGGCCGTGGCGCACGCGGCGCAGCTGCGGGTGGAGCGCGTTTCCTTCGGCGACCGGGTGTGGACGGCGGAGAATTCCTCGGCCGGCTGGCGGAAATCGGGGGACGGAGGGTCCGGGAACGGCCCGGCCGAGGTGCGGATCACCACCGCTCAGTAGTGCGAGTGACCCCTCCCCGGGAGTACGTGCGGCATACGGGAGTTGTCGCCTCCCCGGCCATCCGCACGGGTTCTCGACTTACCCCCGGCGACCTTGTGACTAAAGGCTTTTAAGCCCTCCGTATTGATTGACAACCTGCCCGGTTTGGCAGGATTTCAACAGAGCCGATAATGCGACGCATTACTCACTCTTTACCTTGCTGCACCGCAACCTTCGCCGGGCTCACGCGGTAGTCACAGCGTCCGCTCGCCGGACAGCAACCGAACTCCCACTCCGTCAAAGGAGCAACATGTCCCTCCCCCTCACGCGTCGGATCGCCCGCGCCGCCCTGCTCGTCGCGGCGGCCGCTCCCATCGTCGGTGCGGCGGCCGGCACTGCGAGCGCCGCGGACCTGGTCAAGGCCCCCGACCTCGGCGGACTGAGCGCGGTGGACAGCGCCAACCTGGGCAACAACATCGACTCCGCCTCCCAGCAGGCCGGGAGCACGGCGACGGGCGTCGGCAACAAGGCCGTCAGCACCACCACCAGCACGGTGGGCAAGGCCAGCAAGGAGCAGGTCCCGGCCGTACAGAAGGCCGCGGGCCAGGTGGCGGGCGGCCTCGGCCAGGCCGCGGGCAACACCGCTCAGGGCGTCACCAAGAGCGGCCTGCCCACCCAGGGCCTGCCGACCAAGGGCCTTCCCCTCGGCTGAACCACTCGGCACCGCTCCGTGGAGCACCCACAGGGGGCCCGGGACTCACCGTCCCGGGCCCCCTGCGCGCGTAGGCGAGGACGTAGGGGCTACTCGGCCAGACGCCGGACCGCCGCCTCGACGCGCTCGTCGGTGGCGGTGAAGGCGATCCGGACGAACCGCTCGCCCGCCGCCCCGTAGAAGTCGCCCGGGGCGACCAGAATGCCGCGCTTGGACAGCTCGCCGACCGTGTCCCAGCACGGCTCGTCGCGCGTGGCCCACAGGTAGAGCGACGCCTCGCTGTGCTCGATCCGGAAGCCCGCGCCCTCGAAGGCGGTCCGCAGCGCCGACCGGCGGGCGGCGTAGCGGGCGCGCTGCTCGGTGACGTGCGCGGTGTCGGCCAGGGCCGCGACCGTGGCGGCCTGGACGGGCGCCGGGATCATCATGCCGCCGTGCTTGCGGATCTTCAGCAGCTCACCGAGGACGGCGGCGTCACCGGCGATGAAGGCGGAGCGGTAGCCGGCCAGGTTGGAGCGCTTGGAGAGCGAGTGGACGGCGACGATGCCCTCGTAGGAGCCGCCGCAGATGTCCGGGTGCAGCACCGAGACCGGCTCGGCCTCCCAGCCCAGCTCCAGGTAGCACTCGTCGCTGACGACCAGGACGCCGTGCTCGCGCGCCCAGGCGACGGCGCGGCGCAGCTCCTCCGGGGAGAGGACGCGGCCGGTCGGGTTGGACGGCGAGTTCAGCCAGAGCAGCTTCAGGCCGGCCGGGTCGAGCTCCGTGGGCTCGTCGTAGACGACGGGCTCGGCGCCGGCCAGGCGGGCGCCGACCTCGTACGTCGGGTAGGCGAGGCGCGGGTAGGCGACCTTGTCGCCCGCGCCGAGGCCGAGCTGGGTCGGCAGCCAGGCCACCAGCTCCTTGGAACCGACAACCGGGAGCACGTTGGTGTGCTCCAGGCCCCGCGCGCCCAGGCGCCGCTCCGCCCAGCCGGTGAGCGCGTCCCGCAGCGCGGCCGTGCCCCACACCGTCGGATAGCCGGGGCTGTCGGCGGCGGCCGCCAGCGCCTGCCGGATCACGGCGGGCACCGGGTCGACCGGGGTGCCCACCGAGAGGTCGACGATGCCGTCGGGGTGGGCGGCCGCGGTGGCCTTGTACGGCTCAAGCCGGTCCCAGGGGAAGACGGGGAGGCGGGAAGAGACTGCGCTCACGATGTTCGCTGCTCGCTCTCTTGCGGCGTGGGGGTGCGTGGGGTAAGGCGGCGGGACGCGACGGCGCCCGGCGCGGGAAACGCCGCGGCCCCGTACGGCGGAGGGCCGTACGGGGCCGCGGCGGCGCCGCTCAGTGCTCGGGGTTGATGTCCGCGGGCAGCGCGGCGATGAAGGGGTGGTCCCGCTCGATCAGGCCGAGCTTGGAAGCACCACCGGGCGAACCGAGCTCGTCGAAGAACTCGACGTTCGCCTTGTAGTAGTCCTTCCACTCCTCGGGAGTGTCGTCCTCGTAGAAGATCGCCTCGACCGGGCAGACCGGCTCACAAGCGCCGCAGTCGACGCATTCGTCCGGGTGGATGTACAAGGACCGGGAGCCCTCGTAGATGCAGTCGACGGGGCACTCCTCGATGCACGCCTTGTCCTTCACGTCGACACAAGGCTGCGCGATGACGTAGGTCACGCTGTCGTTCCTCCTCGGTAGGGCTCATCTCGCGCGGGAGCGCGGCGTCGTCGATGCCCACACCTAGTATCTCCCTCCCCGGGCACATGACGAACAAGAGGGGCGGGCAGAGCTGTGGAATTCACCACTGGCGGAAGGCTGGAAGTCCGGATCACCGCGGCAGATGTGGGAAAAAGGGTCTCCGTACGGCGGGTGAACGACACCGCGACTTCGCCGGAGCGTTTCACCGACACCGTCGGAATGCTCGATTCCTGGGAGGGCGGTGTGCTGCGGATCACACGCCGGAACGGTGAGGCGGTGGAGATCGCGGAGACGGCGCTCGTCGCCGGCAAGGTCGTCCCGGCGGCACCCGCCCGGCGGCGGGGCCCCGCGGCCGGCCGACGCGAGCTCCAGGAGATCGCGGCCCGCGGCTGGCCCGCCCGGGAGACCGAGCGGCTGGGCGGCTGGACGCTGCGCGCGGCCGGCGGCTTCACCACCCGGGCCAACTCGGTGCTTCCCCTGGGCGATTGCGGGCTGCCGCTGCCGGCGGCGCTGGAGCGGGTGACCGCCTGGTACGCCGCACGCGGGCTGCCCGCGCGCGTGCAGGTCACCACGGACGACCCGGCGGCCGACGAGGTGCTCGACGCCGAGCTGGCGCGGCGCGGCTGGACGGCCGAGCGGTACGCCCTGATGCGGACGGCCGCGCTGGCGCCGATCGCCGACCGGGACGTGGCCGCGGCCGAGGTGCTGCTGACCCGGGCGCCGGACGAGGCGTGGCTGGCGGCGTACGGGCGGACCGGCGCCGACCCCACGGACGCGCTGGCCGTGCTGGGCGGCGGGCCCTCGGTCCTCTTCACGACCGTGCCGGGGGAGCCCGGCGAGCCCCCGGCGGCGATAGCGCGCTGTGTGGTCGACGGCCGGTGGGCGGGGTTCGCCGCGCTGGACGTGAGCCCGAACCGGCGACGGCAGGGGCTGGGCACCCTCGTCATGGCCCGGCTGGCCCGGGCGGCGCTGGACGAGGGTGCCTCGGCGGCGTACCTGCAGGTGGAGACGGACAACGCGGCGGCGGCCGCGCTCTACGACGAGCTCGGTTTCACCACGCACCACGCCTATCACTACCGTCGCGAGCCGCAGCGGTAGCCACGGTCGCACCATGGACAGTGGCGGTGGCTGCACCATCGCCCCGAGGGGTACGAGGCACGCATGTACGACGACACCACTGAGCGACGGCGGCGGTTCGCGGAGGCGGCCCGGGACGACCGGCCCGACCTGGCACTGCTGTGCCTGCTGGTCTCCGCGGAGGCCGCGGCGGGGGCCGGGCCCGGGCTGCGGGAGGACGCGGCCGACGCCGCGCAGATGGAGCTGGACCGGCTGACCGGGCTGCTGCCCGCCCTCGGGCGCCGGGCGGAGCCCCGGCACTGGGCCCAGGCGCTGGCGGAGCTGCTCGGCGGGCGCTGCGGCTTCCACGGCACGCCGGCGGACTACCGGCGGCTGGAGTCCTCGCTGCTGGACGAGGTGCTCCGGCGGCGGCGCGGGCTGCCGATCCTGCTGTCCGTGATCTGGATGGAGGTCGCCCGGCGGGCCGGCGCACCCGTATACGGGGTGGCACTGCCCGGGCACTTCGTCGTCGGCTTCGGCGACCCGTTCGGGCACCACGTGCTGGCCGACCCCTTCGAGGGGGGCCGGATCCTCTCCGAGGAGGACGCGGGGCTGCTGATCGCGGGCGCGACCGGGGCCCCGCTGACGCCGTCGCTGTTCTCCCCGGCCGAGCCGCTGGAGATCGTCCTGAGGGTGCTGAACAACATCCGCGCCTGGGCGGCGGCCCGCCCCGAGCGCAGCGACGTCCAGCTGTGGGCCGTGGAGCTCTCCCTGCTCCTGCCCACCCATCCGGCCCGGCTGCGCTACGAGCGCGCCGAGCTGCTCGTGGAGCGCGGCGACTTCGCCCGCGGCGCGCGCGAGCTGGAGGAGTACGCCGAGGTGATCGCCCCGGTGGAGCCCACGGCCGCCGAGACCGTGCGCCACCAGGCGCTGGCCGCGCGGGCCATGCTCAACTGAGGGCGGCGCCCGGGCGTCAGAGCCAGCCCTTGTCGCGGGCGATGCGCACCGCCTCCGCGCGGTTGCGGGCGCCCGTCTTCTGGATCGCGGTCGAGAGGTAGTTGCGGACCGTGCCGTGCGAGAGGTGCAGGGCCTTCGCCAGCTCGGCGTTGGTGGAGCCGTCCGCCGAGGCGGCCAGGACGGCCCGCTCGCGGTCGGTGAGCGGGTTGGCGCCCTCGGCGAGGGCGGCCGCCGCCAGCGTCGGGTCGATGACCCGCTCGCCGCGCAGCACCCGGCGCACCGCCTCCGCCAGCCGGGCGGCGGGGGCGTCCTTGACCAGGAAGGCGTCGGCGCCGGACTCCATGGCCCGGCGCAGGTAGCCCGGCCGCCCGAAGGTCGTCAGGATGACGACCTTGAGCTGCGGCAGCTCGCGCCGCAGCAGTGCCGCCGCGTCGAGCCCGGTCATCCCCGGCATCTCGATGTCCAGCAGGGCCACGTCGACCGGGGTGCGGCGGGCAGCGTCGAGGACCTCGTCGCCGCGGGCGACCTGGGCGACGACGTCGATGTCCCCCTCCAGGCCCAGGAGCGCGGCCAGCGCCTCCCGGACCATCGACTGGTCCTCGGCGAGGAGGACCCTGATGGTGGGCCGGCCGGAATCGCCGGCGGGGGCTGCGGGCTGAGCTGCTGTCACAGCGACAGGGTAGGCGCCCGGGCGCTCAGCTCTGCCGCTGCGCCTGCACTTCCGCCTCCACGACGGGGCGCGAGAGCGGTACACACGCCCGCAGCCGGAACCCGCCGCGCGGGCCGGCACCGGTCTCCAGCCGGCCGTCGGCGAGCGCCAGCCGCTCGGCGAGGCCGGTCAGGCCGTTGCCCGGCGAACCGCCGGGCCCGCGGCCGTTGTCGGTGACGGTCAGGCACATCTCGTCGCCGTCCTCGGCGAGCGTCACCTCGCAGCGGTGCGCGCCGCTGTGCCGCACCACGTTGGTCACCGCCTCGCGCAGCGCCCACGCCAGCGCGCCCTCCTCGTCGGGCGGCAGGTCGGGGTGGGCGTCGGTGGTGCCGGTGAGGTCGATGGCGATGCCGGCGGCGGCCAGGGCCGTGCGGGCCCCGGCCAGTTCGGCCTCCAGGGTGGGCCGGCGGAAGCCGCTCACCGCCTCCCGGACGTCGACGAGGGCCTGCCGGCTGACCCGTTCGATGTCGGCGACCTGCTGGGCGGCCTGCTCGGGCCGGTCGGGCAGCATCCGCCCGGCCAGCTCGCTCTTGAGCGTGATGAGCGACAGGGAGTGCCCCAGCAGGTCGTGCAGGTCCCGGGCGAGCCGCAGCCGTTCCTCGTTCGCCGCGAGGTGGGCCACCGTGGCGCGCGCCTCGCGCAGTGCCCTGGTGGTGAGGGCCATCTGGCGCACCCCCGTCATCGCGAAGCCGCCGAGCAGCGCCGGGACGATGAGGGCGAAGAGGTAGTCGCTGACGCCCGGCTGAGTGGCCCCGATGGCCGCCAGTACCCCCGTGACCAGCGGAATCGCGATACGTGCCAGCTTCGCCGGCAGGACTGCGCCGGAAGCGACGCAGACGTAGACGAAGAGCACGAGCCACGCGCCGCCGAGCGTCAGCGACAGCAGAGTGGCGAGCGTGGTGAGCCCGCCGAGACAGAGGAGCACCAGGCCCCGGTCCAGGGCACGGACGGTGTGCCGGAGGACGAGGGTGAGATAGCCGGCGACGAAGGCCAGCAGGCCCAGGCCGCCGAGTACGTCCGCGGTGCGGGTGTGGTGGTCGGCGAGGACGTCGTCGACGGGCGCCGCCATGTAGGCGAACCAGATGGCGATCCAGATCAGCTTGACGATCGCCTGCCGGCGGTTGTCCGGCTCGGCGCCGATGCCGACGGTGTACGACGCGTCGTCCCGGACCTCCATGACGGCGCGCCACGGATTCCAGCGGCGCTCTCGTCCGGCCATGTCCCCGTCTCCCTGTCGTGTCGTTGCACCGCGGACCGGTTCAGGCCCTGCGGGTGTCCTTGCGGTAGAGCCAGGCCGCGCACCCGGCGAAGAGGACAAGGTAGGCGACGAGCAGGCCGACGTCCCTCAGGTGCGGCGCGTCGCCGACCTCGATGGCCTGGCCGAGCGCCGCGTAGGCGTGGGTGGGCGTCCACTTGGCGATGGACTGCAGCCAGTCCGGGAAGGTCGTGGTCGGCATCCACAGGCCGCCCAGGATGGACAGGGCGAAGTAGATGATGAACGTGACCGGACGGACGGCGTCACCGGTGGCGAGGTAGCCGATGGCCACGCCGAGCGCGGCGAAGACGATGCTGCCGGCCCAGATCGAGCCCACCAGCGCCGCCCACTGCCAGGCGGCGTCCAGGCGCACGCCCTTGACCACGGCCGCGATGGCGAAGACGGCGAGGATCGCGGGGAGGGAGACGACGGAGGCGGAGGCGACCTTGGCCGCCACGTAGCCGCGGCCCGGCAGGGCGGTGAGGCGCAGCTGGCGCACCCAGCCCTTCTCCCGCTCCTTGGCGATCCTCTCGCTGTTGCCGACGAGGACGGCGGTGATGGCGCCGAAGGAGGCCATGGAGACCATCATCAGCAGCGGGAGGGTGAGCTTCGTGCCCTCGACGAGCTCGGCGTTGCTGGCGCCACCGGCGATCAGCAGGTAGAGCACCGCCGGGTAGAGCACGGAGAAGAACACGAACTTCTTGTTGCGCAGGGTGCGCGTGATTTCCAGCTTGACGAGAGTCTTCATCGGGCCGCCTCCTCGGCGGTCGCGGCGTCGTTGATGGCGAGGAATGCCTGCTCCAGGCCGAGGCCCGCGACCTCCAGGTTGCGCGGGTAGAGGCCGAGCCCGTAGAGGGCGTGGACGGTGGCGTCGGCGTCGTGGGACTGGATGCGCACCGTGCGGCCGGACATCTCCAGCGAGGCGAGGAAGGGCAACTCGCGGAGCGCGGCCTCGCCGACCGGCTGGTCGAGGTCGAAGACGATGCGCCGGGCGCCGGCTTTGGCCTTGATCTCCGCGGCCGAGCCGTCGGCGAGCAGCCTGCCGCCGCGCAGCACGATGACGCGGTCGGCGATGGCGTCGGCCTCTTCGAGGTAGTGCGTGGCGAAGAGGATCGTGCGGCCCTGGCGGGTCTGCTCGCGCATCACCTGCCAGAACGCCTGGCGGGCCGAGACGTCCATGCCGGTCGTCGGCTCGTCCAGGACGATGAGGTCGTTGGCGCCGGCCGTTGCCATCGCGAAGCGCACCCGCTGCTCCTGGCCACCGGAGAGCTTGTTGACCATGCGGTCGGCGATGCCGGTGAGGTCGGCCGCCTCCAGCACCTGCTCCAGGGGGAACGCCTTGGGGTGCAGGTCGCAGGCGAGCTTCACCAACTCCCGGACCTTCACCTCCTCCATCAGCCCGCCGGACTGCAGCATGGCGCCGACCCGCCCCTGGAGGATGGCCTCCTGCGGCGTCGTGCCGAAGACCTCGACGCGCCCGGCGTCGGGGTTGCGCAGGCCCAGCAGCAGGTCCAGCGTGGAGGACTTGCCCGCGCCGTTGGGGCCGAGCAGGGCGACGGTCTCGCCCGGGTACAGATCGAGGCTCAGATCGGCGACGGCGCGCACGGTGCCGTAGTTCTTGCTGACGTTCTCAAAGCTGACCACGGGGGCGCCCGTGCGGCGCCCGTCCCCCGTGTTGACGCTTGCAGTGGTGGTCATGGAAGACATCTTCGCTGGCCAGTGGCCACCGCCGGCAGTGTCGGACGTCGTGGACCGGGGATGACAGATGTCATGGACGGATCCATGCCCGGACGCGGACGAGCCCCCGTGCCGGCAGGGGCGCGGGGGCTCGTGCGTACGGCTCGTACGCGGTGCGGGCGGGTCAGCCCTGCGTGATGGTGACGATGCGCTCGGCCGGGGTCTTGCCGCGCAGCGCCTTGCCGAGGGCGCCGGCGACGTCCGTCGGCTGGACGGGCGTCTTGCTGCCGTTGCCGCGGGTGATGAGCACGCCGTTGAAGGCGGAGCCGTACAGCTCCTTGATCGCCTCCAGGTCGTAGCTCTCGACGAGCTTGCCGTTGACCTCCTTGACGGAAAGGATCTTCGGCAGCGAGCGGTCCGGACCGAAATTGATCTTGTGGGCCGGATCGGTCTGGATCGTCACCAGACCGGACATCGCGGGCGTCGCGAAGTCCTTCATCATCCGGTCGACCTCGGCGTTGGCCACCTTCGGCTGCTGGTCGGAGGTGGCCAGCATGACGGTCGGGTTGTTGCCCGTCGCCGCCCGGTCGCGGAACGCCTTGGAGACGGCCTTGACCGAGGAGTCCACGTCCACGCCCTTGTACGGCTGGCCGTAGACGGGCACGGCCTTGCCGGGCTCGAACTTGATGGTGCCGTCCTTCGCCGCCCCGGTCTCGCCGGCCAGGGTCTTGATCGCGGCGGCGATCTTCTCCTCGTCCGCGATGACGGTCGGCTCGGCCGTGCGGCTCTGGCCGATGAGCGAACCGAGGACGGTGACGGGGTTGTAGTCCCGCCCGGCCGCGGCGCGCACGGTGGCCTGGGTGTCGATGGACAGGCCGGCCACGGACGGCTTGAGGTCGGCCGCCTTGCCGCCGATGGAGACCTTCAGCGGGGCGCCGACGCGCTGGCCGAGGGCGGAGTCCAGCTTCTGGACGGCCTGCTCCTTGGACGTGCCGCCGATGTCGACGCCGAGCACCGTGGTGCCGTTCGGGACGTCGGCGTGGTCGAGCAGCAGCCCGGCGCCGTACGCGAGGCCGACCAGGCCGACCAGGCCACCGCCCAGGAGGACGAGCTTGGAGCGGCCCTTCTTCTTGGGCGCGCTCTTCGGGGCGGCCTTGGCAGGGGCCTTGGGAGCGCCCTTCGCCGGGGGCTTGGGCACGGCCGGCGCGGGCTTCGCGGCGGCCGCGGCCGGCTTCGGCTTGGGCACGGGCACGCGGGGCGCACCGGTGTCGACGGGGGACTTGGGGCCCTGGCCGGGCGCCGGGGACACCGGCGGCACGCCGCTGACCAGCGTCTGGCCGGCCGGACCGGCGGCGGGGGCGGGCGCCGCGTTCTTCGGGCCGCGCTTCTTCTTGCCCTTGCCCTGCGCGTTGCCCTGGGGCTGAGCGTTGCCCTGGCCCTGGGCGTTGCCGCGGCCTGCCGCGGGCTTGCCGGCGCCCTGCGGGCCCGGGCCCTGGACGGCCGGGAAGCCCTCGCGCGGCGTGTCCGTCCGCGCGCCGGCGAAGGCGGCGCCCCCGGCGGGAACGCCCCCGATGGTGGGCGCGGGGAACTGCTGCGTGGTGGAGGCGG
This sequence comes from Streptomyces sichuanensis, assembly GCF_020328095.1. Lineage (NCBI taxonomy): Bacteria > Bacillati > Actinomycetota > Actinomycetes > Kitasatosporales > Streptomycetaceae > Streptomyces > Streptomyces sichuanensis. The sequence continues at coordinate 318 of NZ_JAIXMK010000162.1, read as the reverse complement.
CAGGGGCCTGCGGTGCGGTGCCGGAGGTGCCGGCGCCGCTCGGCCAGGGGGCGTTGCCCTTCTTCTGCTGCTGCGCACCGCCGCCGGCGTTCTGGCCGCCGGGCCACGGGGTCGCGGACGTGGTGGAGGAACCGCCCGGCCAGTCGTCGACCGGCGCCTGCGGCTCACCCGGCCACGGAGCCGCACCGTTCGCCGGAGCAGAAGGAGCGGCAGGAGCGGCGGGGGCGGGGGCGGAGACCTGCGGGACGGCACCGGTCGCCGTCGCGTCGCCCTGCCAGGGCGCACCCGCGCCCGCGGCCGGGGCGCCGGGCACCGGCG
>NZ_JAIXMK010000161.1:0-2322 GCF_020328095.1 Streptomyces sichuanensis | reverse complement strand
TCAGCCGGTGTTGCGGAGGCCCGCGGCGACGCCGTTGACGGTGAGCAGCAGGGCCCGTGACATCAGCGGATCGGGCGTTTCGCCGCGTTCGGCTGCGCGGCGCTGGCGGTCGAGGAGGGTGACCTGCAGGTAGGAGATGGGGTCGAGGTAGGCGTCGCGGATGTGGAACGTCTGGCGCAGTACCGGGCTGGCGGCCAGGAGCTCACTCTCGCCGGTGATGCGCAGGACTTCCTGGACGGTGAGGGCGTGCTCGGTCTTGATGACGTCGAAGACGTGCTTGAGGTCGTCGGGGACGAGGGTGTCGACGTAGTGCTGGGCGATGCGCAGGTCGGTCTTGGCGAGGGTCATCTCGACGTTGGACAGGAAGTTCTGGAAGAAGTGCCAGTGGGTGTGCATTTCGTCCAGGACCAGTTCCAGTCCTGCTTCCCGGGCGGCCTTCAGCCCGGAGCCGACGCCGAACCAGCCGGGGACGATCTGCCGTGACTGGGTCCAGCCGAACACCCACGGGATCGCCCGCAGCCCGTCCAGCCCCGCCCCCGAATCAGGGCGGCGCGAGGGCCGCGAGCCCAGATGCAGCTCCGCGAGCTGGTCGACGGGCGTGGAGGCGAAGAAGTAGGCGGGCAGGTCGGGGTCCTCGACCAGGTGGCGGTAGGCGGTGTGGGCGGCGTCGGAGACGGTGTCCATGGCCGCGTCCCAGCGGGCCAGGGCCTCGTCCGACTGGCGCGGGGAGGTGTGCAGGGCGGATGCCTGCAGGGTGGCCGCGACGGTCAGTTCCAGGTTCTCGCGGGCGAGGGCGGGGATGAGGTACTTGTCGGAGATGACCTCGCCCTGCTCGGTGACCTTGATCTCGCCCTCCAGGGTGCCCCAGGGCTGGGCGAGGATCGCGTCGTGGGTGGGGCCGCCGCCGCGGCCGACGGTGCCACCACGGCCGTGGAACAGGCGCAGGCGCACCCCGTAGCGGTGGGCGACGTCGCGCAGGCGGCGCTGGGCGCGGTGGATCTCCCACTGGCTGGTGGTGATGCCCCCGAACTTCGAGGAGTCGGAGTAGCCCAGCATCACTTCCTGCACGTCGCCGCGCAGGGCGACCAGACGCCGGTAGGAGGGGTCGGCGAGCATCTCGTCCAGCAGCCGGTCGGCTTCCTTCAGCTCGTCCGTGGTCTCCAGCAGCGGCACGATCCCGATCTTCGCCCAGCCCGCGTGCAGATCGACCAGACCCGCCTCCCGCGCCAGCACCGCCGCCGCGAACACATCATCCGCACCCTGACACATCGAAATGATGTACGACTCGACGATCTCCGGACCGAACGTCTCCAACGCCTGGCGAACGGTGTCGAAGACACCCAGCGTCTTCGCACCCGCCGCATCCAGCGGCGCCGGGCGCGGAGCCAGGGGCCGGCGCGAGCGCAGCTCCTTGGCGAGCAGCTTGCGCCGGTAGTCACGCGGCATGTCCGCATACCGCCAGGACTCCTCGCCCAGCCGGTCGAAGAGCTGCCCCAGCGCATGGTGGTGCGCGTCCGCGTGCTCACGCACGTCCATCGTCGCCAGGTGCAGACCGAACGCCGCCAGCGTCCGGATCGCCCGCTCCAGCCGGCCGTCCGCGATCAGACCACCCCGGTGCGCCCGCAGCGAGTCCTGGATCAGCTGGAGGTCGGCCAGCAGCTCGCCGGTGCCCCGGTAGTCCCGGCCCTCCTGGTGCGCGGTGCCCTTCGCCAGCCGCTCGCGCGTGTTCACCAGCTTCTGCCGGATGCACGTCGCCTTCAGGCGATACGGCTCCTCCGCGTTCAGCCGCTTGTAGCGCGGGCTGATCTCCGGCAGCAGCTCCAGGTCCCGCTGCAGGGAGGTCAGGAGCTCCTCGGTCGCCCCGCTGTTGCGGATGGAGTTGGACAGGGCGCCGCGCAGCACGTCGACGAGTTCGAGGGCGTCGGTGATGCCGTGCTCGTGCTGCAGTATCAGCACGTCCCAGGTGACCTGGGGGGTGACGTTGGGGTTGCCGTCGCGGTCGCCGCCGATCCAGGTGCCGAAGGTCAGCGGGCGGGTGGTGGCGGGCAGCGGGACGCCGACGCGGTCGAGCTCGGCGGCGAGGTCCTCCAGGACGTCGCCGACGGCGTTCGCGTGCAGCTCGTCGAGGTAGTAGATCGCGTTGCGGGCCTCGTCGGTCGGCTCCGGGCGGGCCACCCGCAGCTCGTCGGTCTGCCAGAGCAGGTCGATGTTCTCCGCCAGCCGGACGTCGGTGCGGCGCTTGTCGCCGCTGCCGGTGGCGATGGTGTCCAGGAGCTCGGCGATGCGGCGGAGCTTGTTGAGGACGCTGCGCCGGGCCGCCTC
>NZ_JAIXMK010000160.1:0-298 GCF_020328095.1 Streptomyces sichuanensis | reverse complement strand
GGCGATGCGGCGGAGCTTGTTGAGGACGCTGCGCCGGGCCGCCTCGGTGGGGTGCGCGGTGAAGACGGGGCGTACGCCCAGGTGCTCGACGGTCTGCCGCAGGTGCTCGGGGTCGGCGTCCTTCAGCTCGTCGGCGGTGCGGGCGAGGATCGAGCCCTCGGCGTCGCGCCGGGCGCGCAGCTCGCGGCCGCGGTGGACCTGCTCGGTGACGTTGGCCAGGTGGAAGTAGGTCGAGAAGGCCCGGACGAGCTTGGCGGCCGTCTCCGGGTCGGTCCGCGCCAGCAGCGCGGCCGCAGCT
>NZ_JAIXMK010000016.1:0-156671 GCF_020328095.1 Streptomyces sichuanensis | reverse complement strand
CGCGGCAAGGGCGGCCTGTCCGGCTACCCCTCGCGCGAGGAGTCCGAGCACGACGTCATCGAGAACAGCCACGCCTCGACCGTGCTGGGCTGGGCCGACGGCCTGGCCAAGGCCAACCAGGTGCTCGGCCGCTGGAACCGCCACGTCGTCGCCGTCATCGGCGACGGCGCCCTGACCGGCGGCATGGCCTGGGAGGCGCTCAACAACATCGCCGCCGCCAAGGACCGCCCCCTGATCATCGTCGTCAACGACAACGAGCGCAGCTACGCGCCCACCATCGGCGGCCTCGCCGACCACCTGGCCACCCTGCGCACCACCGACGGCTACGAACGCGCCCTGACCTGGGGCAAGGACGCCGTCCAGCGCCTGCCGCTCGTCGGCAAACCGCTGTACGAGTCGCTGCACGGCGCGAAGAAGGGCTTCAAGGACGCCTTCGCCCCGCAGGGCATGTTCGAGGACCTGGGCCTGAAGTACCTGGGGCCGATAGACGGGCACGACGTCGGCGCCGTCGAGTCGGCGCTGCGCCGCGCCAAGCGCTTCCACGGCCCCGTCCTCGTGCACTGCCGCACCGAGAAGGGCCGCGGCTACCAGCCCGCCCTGGAGGACGAGGCGGACCGCTTCCACACCGTCGGCGTGATGAACCCCCTCACCTGCAAGCCCCTCTCGCCGGCCGGCGGGACGTCCTGGACGTCGGTGTTCGGCGACGAGATGGTCCGCATCGGAGCCGAGCGGCCGGACGTCGTGGCCATCACCGCCGCGATGCTCGACCCCGTGGGGCTGACGAGGTTCGCCGAGCTCTACCCCGACCGGGTCTGGGACGTCGGCATCGCCGAGCAGCACGGCGCCGTCTCGGCCGCCGGCCTGGCCACCGGTGGCCTGCACCCGGTCTTCGCGGTCTACGCCACCTTCCTCAACCGCGCCTTCGACCAGGTCCTCATGGACGTCGCCCTGCACAAGTGCGGCGTGACCTTCGTCCTGGACCGGGCCGGCGTCACCGGCACCGACGGCGCCTCCCACAACGGCATGTGGGACATGTCGATCCTGCAGGTCGTCCCCGGCCTGCGCATCGCCGCCCCGCGCGACGCCGGCCAGCTGCGCGCCCAGCTCCGCGAGGCCGTCGAGGTCAAGGACGCGCCCACCGTCGTGCGCTTCCCCAAGGAGACCGTGGGGGAGGACGTTCCCGCCGTCGGCCGCATCGGCGGCATGGACGTCCTGGCCCGCCCCGGGGACCCGGACGGCGGGGCGGACGTCCTGCTCGTCGCCGTCGGAGCCATGGCACCGGTCGCCCTGGACGCCGCCGAGCTCCTCGACGCCCGCGGTACCACCTGCACGGTGGTCGACCCGCGCTGGGTCAAGCCCGTCGACGAGGCGCTGCCCTCCCTCGCCCGCAAGCACCGCCTGGTCGCCGTCGTCGAGGACAACAGCCGCACCGGCGGCGTCGGCTGGGCCGTGGCCCAGGCGCTGCGCGACGCCGGCGTCGACCTGCCCCTGCGGACCTTCGGCATCCCCGAGCAGTTCCTCGCCCACGCCAAACGGGCCGAGGTGCTGGCCGACCTGGGGCTGACGCCGGCCGAGATCGCCGGGCGGATCAGCGCGGCCCTGGCCCGCAAGGACGCCGCAGGGTGTGGCCAGGACGCCGCCCTGGCGGGGAAGGAGAGCGAGCGCGCATGACCGCCGACGCCACGAAGGGGTTCGACCTGGCCCGGCTGCTGGCCGAGCGCGGCGGCGAACGCTACGACCTGCACGCCCGGCACCTCAACCACCAGCTGCCGCGCATGCTGCGCACCATCGGCTTCGACAAGGTCTACGAGCGGGCCGAGGGCGCCTACTTCTGGGACTCCGAGGGCCGGGACTACCTCGACATGCTGGCCGGCTTCGGGGTCATGGGCCTGGGCCGCCACCACCCGGTCGTCCGCAAGGCGCTGCACGACGTCCTCGACGCCTCGCTCGCCGACCTCACCCGCTTCGACTGCCCCCCGCTGCCCGGGCTGCTCGCCGAGAGGCTGCTGGCCCACACCCCGCACCTGGACCGGGTGTTCTTCGGCAACAGCGGCACCGAAGCCGTGGAGACCGCCCTGAAGTTCGCCCGCTACGCCACCGGCAGACCGCGCGTGCTCTACTGCACGCACGCCTTCCACGGGCTCACCGTCGGCTCGCTCTCCGTCAACGGCGAGGACGGCTTCCGCGACGGCTTCGCGCCCCTGCTGCCCGACACCGCGGTCCCCCTGGGGGACCTGGAGCGGCTGGAACGCGAGCTGGAGCGCGGTGACGTGGCGGCCCTGGTGATCGAACCGATCCAGGGCAAGGGCGTCCACGAGGCGCCCCCCGGCTACCTGCGCGCCGCGCAGGAGCTGCTGCACCGGCACAAGGCGCTGCTCATCGCCGACGAGGTGCAGACCGGCATCGGGCGGACCGGCGCGTTCTTCGCCCACCAGCACGAGAGCGGGGTCGAACCGGACCTCGTGTGCGTGGCCAAGGCCCTCTCCGGCGGCTACGTCCCGGTCGGGGCGACGCTGGGCAAGGACTGGATCTTCAAGAAGGTCTACTCGTCCATGGACCGCGTCCTGGTCCACTCGGCCAGCTTCGGCTCCAACGCCCAGGCCATGGCGGCCGGTCTGGCCGTCCTCTCCGTCATCGCGGACGAGCAGCTCGTGGCCAACGCCCACCGGACCGGCGAGCTGCTGCGCTCCCGCCTCGCGGCGCTCGTGGACAGGTACGAGCTGCTGCACGAGGTGCGCGGCCGCGGACTGATGATCGGCATCGAGTTCGGCAGGCCCAAGTCGCTGGGCCTGCGCAGCCGCTGGACGATGCTGCAGGCGGCGCGCAAGGGCCTGTTCGCGCAGATGGTCGTGGTGCCCCTGCTGCAGAAGCACCGCATCCTCACCCAGGTCTCGGGCGATCACCTGGAGGTGATCAAGCTGATCCCCCCGCTGATCATCGGCGAGCCCGAAGTGGACCGCTTCGTCACGGCCTTCAGCGCCGTCATGGACGACGCCCACGCCGGCGGCGGCCTGATGTGGGACTTCGGCCGCACGCTGGTGAAGCAGGCGGTGGGCGGGCGCTGAGGGCCGGGAGGGAGGGGGCTCTCACCGGCCCTCAGCCGGTGAGCAGCGTCCTCTGCAGCCGCTCCTGCTCCCCGGGGCCGAAGCCCAGCCCCTCGGTCAGGTACCGCCGGGTGCTCCCCCAGGTCTCCGTGATCGCGTCGAAGGCCGACGCCAGGTACTCGGCCCGCGCCTCGAACAGTGGCGACAGCAGTTCGCTCACCTCCGGCGAGCCGTCCGCGTCCGTACCGTCGCCGCGCCGCACCCGGTAGCGGCGGTGGGGGGCGTTGGATTCGAGGTAGTCGGCCTCGATGGCCCCGCGCGGCACCCCGAGGGCCATCAGGGTGATCGCGACCGACAGCCCCGCCCGGTCCTTCCCGGCGGCGCAGTGCATCAGCGCCGGCACGCTGTCCTCGGCGAGGGCGCGCAGCACCCGGCTGTGTTCGGCGGTCCGGGTGATGATCATCGTGCGGTAGGACTCGGCCATGCGGCCGGCCGCCCGGCCCTGCCCCAGCACGGACCGCAGGGTCTCCAGGCCGCCGTCGCGGACCATCCGCCAGAACTCGCTGCCGTCCGCCGGGTCCGAGAGCGGGATGTTCACGTTCCGCACCCCGGTGAGGGTGACGTCCGGCCCCTCCAGGGCGATGTCGGCGGCGTTGCGGAAGTCGAAGACGGTGTGCAGGCCGAGCGTGTCGAGGAACGCGGCGTCCGCCTCGGTCGCGTGCGCGAGGTGGCCGCTGCGGAAGAGGACGCCGGGCCGTACGCGCCGCCCGTCGGCGGCCGGGAGGCCGCCCAGATCACGGAAGTTGCGTACCCCCGCCAGCTCGGGTTCGGCCTGCGGGACGTGCGGCGTCTGGGTCACGGGCGCTCCTCGGGTCTCGGCCGGATGCCGGTGCCGATCGTATTCCGGCTGACGCGAGTTTGCCGGGGTGGGATACATCACGGCACGTCAACCCCTGGTTACGGTGGCGTAGGTCACTCCTGACGGTGAAAGATGTACTGACGTGGCAGACGATTCGAATACATTCAGCAAGAGCGCGATCGGGTCGTACGCAGCCGTCGGGGACAGCTTCACCGAGGGCGTCGGCGATCCAGGACCCGACGGCACCTTCATCGGGTGGGCCGACCGACTGGCCGTACTCCTCTCCGACCAGCAGGCGGAGCACTCCTTCACGTACGCCAACCTCGCCGTCCGGGGGCGCCTCCTGGACCAGATCGTCGAGGAGCAGGTGCCCCGGGCCATCGAGCTCGGGCCGGATCTCGTCACCTTCTGCGCGGGTGGCAACGACATCCTGCGTCCGGGCAGCGACCCGGACGACGTGGCGGAGCGCTACGAGGCGGCCGTGGTCCGGCTCAAGGACTCCGTCGGCACGGTGCTGCTGTGCACCGGATTCGACACCCGAGGCGTACCGGTCCTGCGCCACCTGCGGGGCAAGATCGCGACTTACACCGCCCACGTGCGTTCCATCGCCGACCGCCATGACTGCCCGGTGCTCGACCTGTGGTCGCTGCGCTCGGTGCAGGACCGGCGGGCCTGGGACGACGACCGGCTCCACCTCTCGGCGGACGGGCACACCCGCGTGGCGCTGCGCGCCGCCCAGGTCCTCGGCCTGGAGGTCCCCGCCGACCCCGACCAGGAGTGGCCGGACGAGGACCAGCGCTCGCCCGCCGAGGTGCGCCGGGACAACATCCACTGGGCGCGCGAGCACCTGGTGCCGTGGATCGGCCGCCGGCTGCGCGGCGAGTCCTCGGGCGACAACGTCGAGCCCAAGCGGCCGGATCTGCTGCCGCTGTAACCGCGGCGAGCCGTTCCGAAGATTCGTTTCAGCGGACCCGTTCGGCAGGTCCGCTTCCGTGGGGGAGCCGCCTGTGCGGCAGCTCGGCCCAGACGACACGGCCCCGGCCGGTGTCGTCGGGCCGGACCCCCCACGCCTGGGACAGGGCCCCGACCAGCAGCAGTCCGCGCCCGCTCTCCTCGTCCGCCCCGCTGCACCGTGCCCTCGGCTCCGTCGAGGCGTGCCCCTGGTCGGCGACCTCTATGCGCAGCGCCGCCGCGCTGATCCGCAGCTGACAGCTGACCTTGTCGCTGTCCGTGTGCCGCACGGCGTTGGTGAACAGCTCCGACACCACCAACTGGGCGTCGTCGCAGGCCACTTCGTCGATGCCCCACTCCCGCAGCCGCGCGAGGACCCGTTTGCGGGCCTCTGACACCGAGGTGTTGAGGGCCGGGAAGTGAAAGGCGTCCTGCAGGCGGCCGGCGAGGAAGCCACCGCGGAACCCGAGCGAGGGTGCGTCATGGGAGGGGAGCACTCCGCAACTATGTGCGATAGAGCTCATCTGTGGCAAGGTTCAATCTGCAAATTACAGAACCGCACGGACAGTCTGTTCGGTGGACGGACTGCGTGGCACACTGCTGGCATATGACGGCAGTTGGAGGGGGTGGACAGTGGCGGACTCGCGGCCGACGGGCGCCCCTACGGTCCTGAGGGTCGTGCTCGGCAAGCGCCTGCAGGACCTCAGGGAGAGGGCCGGGCTCTCCTACGAGGAGGCCGGCCAGGCGCTGGACGTCACGCACGCCACCGTCCGCCGTATGGAGAAGGCCGAGGTCGGCCTGAAGATCCCGTACGTGGAGAAGCTCCTCCACGTCTACGGCGTGCTCGACCCCGAGGAGGTCGAGGGCTTCCTCACCCTCACCCGCGAGGCCAACCGCCCGGGCTGGTGGCACCGCTTCCGCGACGTCCTGCCGGAGTGGTTCAGCGCGTTCGTGAGCCTGGAGGGAGAGGCCAACCTCATCCGCGCCTACGAACCGCACTACGTCCCCGGCCTGTTGCAGACCGAGGACTACACCCGCGCCGTCCTGCGCGCCGGGATGCCGCACGCCCGCGAGGCCGACGTCGAGCGCGCCGTCGCCGTCCGCCGGCAGCGCCAGGGCCTGCTCACCCGGGACAGGGCGCCGCTGCTGTGGGTGGTGATGGACGAGACCGTGCTGCGCCGGCCCATCGGCGGGCCGGACGTGATGCGCGCCCAGGTCGACCGGCTCATCGAGGCCACCGACCTGCCCAACGTACGACTGCAGTTCATGCCGTTCGCCGCCGGGCCCCACCCGGCGATGTACGGCCCCTTCCACATCTTCCGGTTCCCCCTCCAGGAGCTGCCGGACATCGCGTACGCCGAAAACCTCGTCGGAGCCTCGTACTTCGACCAGCGCGACGACGTCTCGGCCTTCCTGGAGGCCCTGGACCGGATGTGCGCGCAGGCCGCGCCGGCACACACCACCAAGGCCATCCTGGGTGGCATTCGTAAGGAGATCTGAACCATGGATCGGGACCACATCTACAACGGCATGCCCGCCACCGACCTCGGCACCGAGGGGTGGAGCAAGCCGTGGAGCGGTGGCAACGGCGGCAGCTGCGTCGAGGTGCTGCGGCTGGTGGACGGCCGGGTGGCCCTGAGACAGTCCACCGACCCCGGGGGTCCGGCACTGATCTACACGCGTCACGAGATGGAGACCTTCATCCGGGGCGCCAAGGCCGGCGAGGCCGACTTCCTGCTGGCGGGGCCGAGCGTGAGCGCCGACTAGGCGCCGGGAGGCGCGAGGACCGACCGACCGGCGACAGCCGCATGCGTACCGAAGGGAACAGGGCGTGATCGAGCAAGGCGTGGACGGGCAGGGCACGGGCGGGCAGGGCTTCACCGCCGAGGAGATCGACACCAGCAGGCCGCACCCGGCCCGCATGTACGACTACTACCTCGACGGCTGGGACAACTACGAGGTCGACCGCGCCGCCGCCGAGCGCGTCATCGCCGTCCACCCGCAGGTCCGGCTCTCCGCCCGCGCCAACCGCGCCTTCCTGCGGCGGGCCGTGCGGGAGGCCGTGCGCGGCGGCGTCCGGCAGATCCTCGACATCGGCACCGGCATACCCACCTCCCCGAACACCCACGAGGTGGCACGGGAGGCCGCCCCGGACGTCCGGGTGGCGTACGTCGACAACGACCCGATCGTGGCCACCCACGCCGGGGCGAAGCTGACCCACGCGGGCGGCGCGGGCTTCGCCCTCGCGGACGTCCGGGAGCCGCGGACGATCCTGGGCCATCCGGTGGTGCGCGAGCTCATCGACTTCGACGAGCCGGTGGCCCTGCTGCTCGTCGCCGTCATGCACTTCGTCAAGGACGAGGAGGACCCGGCCGGCATCATCGCCACGCTCGGCGACGCCCTGCCCGCCGGCAGCCTGCTCGTCCTCTCGCACGCCACCGAGGAGCCGTACGAGGAGTACGCCGGCGGCCGCATCGACCACGTGGCCAAGGAAGGGGTGGTCGACGTCTACAAGAACGCCACCGCCGCCCTCAACCTCCGTGGGCGCGCGGCCATCGAGCCGCTCTTCGGCGCCTTCGAACTGCTCGACCCCGGTCTGGTCCGGGTGCCGCTGTGGCGCCCGGACGGACCCGTGCCCGGCGCCGAGGAGCTCAACAACACCGTCTTCTACGGCGGCGTGGGCCGCAAGGGCTGACCGCGGACCGGCCTCAGCCGGCCGGGCGGACGGGGACGTCACAGGTGTCCTTGAACCCCTGGCTGGTCAGCCCCAGCGCCGAGTTGAGGCGCGAGCGGAAGTTCTCCACCGCCACCATCGCGGTCAGCTCGACGAACGCCGCCTCGCCGAGGCGGCCGCGCAGCCGGTCCGCGAGCTCGTCGTCGACGGTGGGCGGGGTCGCGGTCATCGCCTCGGCGTACTCCATGACGTCCCGCTCCAGCGGGGTGTAGACGTCGCTCTCCCGCCAGCGCGGCACGTCCTGCAGCTTCTCGGGGGACGTGCCCTTCCGGCGGCCGGCCCAGTAGCCGAAGTCCATGCACCACGAGCAGCCGATGGCCGCCGCGGACGCCATTTCGGCCAGGTTCTTCAGCCCCGGTTCGAGCTTGTTCCAGCGGGCCAGCGACATCTCGAACCGGGCGTCGGTCATCAGCACCCTGCGGTGGTGCGCCAGCGCCAGCAGCGGGTCCATGACCTTGCCGTAGGCGCGCCTGCTGTACCAGGCGGTGAGACGGGTCAGCAGGGTGCGGGGCGGGTCGAGAGAGATGCGAGCCATGGCCGGTGCCTCCGTCGGAACGGTGCGGTTGCTGTCGACGGTACGACGGACCTGGCCCCGTCGAATGTGACATCGTCCCGGAAAGTTTCTGAAACCGCAGGTCAGAGCCTATGTCAGGGGTCCGTTCTAGGCTGGCCGCATGGACGGCGAGCTCTTCCCGAGGCCCCCGGCGCGCATCGCGCCGGGCGCCGTGCACGTACCCGGCTGGCTGGACCCGCCGGCCCAGTCCCGCCTGCTGGCCGCCTGCCGGGAGTGGGCCCGGCCGCCGGCCGGCCTGCGCACGGTACGGATGCCCAGCGGCGGCGAGATGTCGGTGCGCACGGTGTCCCTGGGCTGGCACTGGTTCCCCTACGGCTACGCCCGCACCGTGGTCGACGGCGACGGCGCGCCGGTCAAGCAGTTCCCGCCGTGGCTCGGCGAACTGGCCCGGGAGGCGGTGGCCCGGGCGTACGGGCGGGAGAAGCGGGACGAGGGGGCCGAGCCGTACGACATCGCGCTCGTCAACCACTACGAGGGCGGCGCGCGGATGGGCATGCACCGCGACGCCGACGAGAAGGCCGACGCGCCCGTCGTCTCGCTCAGCCTCGGCGACACCTGCGTCTTCCGGTTCGGCAACACCGGCGGCCGCGGCCGCCCCTGGACGGACGTCGAGCTGCGCAGCGGCGACCTCTTCGTCTTCGGCGGGCCCTCACGCGCGGCCTACCACGGCGTGCCCAGAACGCTGCCGGGCACCGCACCCCCGGCCCTGGGGCTGAAGGGACGGTTGAACATCACGCTGAGGGTGAGCGGCCTGTGACGCGTGTGGCCGGATAATAACGGTGACCTGCTGACCTCCCCCACGGCCCGAACCGGCGGTGGGGGGTCGCCCCCCACCGCCCAGGAGGCGCCGTGCCCGGCTTCCGCCCGAAGAGCTCACCACTGGACTCGCTGCGCCCGGCCGCGTTCGGCGCGGACCCGGCGGGGGAGCGGATGGCGCGCATCAGGCGGTCGCCGAACTTCGCCGACGGCGTGTTCGTCAACCCCGCGGGCGAGCGGCACGCACCGTCCGGTTCCCTGCTGCGGTACCTGCCGACGTACTTCCGCAAGGAGGAGCGCCTGCGCAGAGCACCCGCCCACGCCGTGCCCGTCCACCCCACCACCGTCGCCGACCTGGCCGTTCCCGCCGCCTCGGGGCTGCGCCTGACCTGGATGGGTCACTCCAGCGTGCTGGCCGAGATCGACGGCGCCCGGGTGCTGTTCGACCCGGTGTGGTCCGAGCGCTGCTCGCCCTTCGCCTTCGCGGGCCCCCGGCGGCTGCACCCGGTGCCGGTGCCACTGGCCGAAACCGGCCGGATCGACGCGGTGGTCATCTCCCATGACCACTACGACCACCTGGACATGCCGACGGTCCGGGCCCTGGCCCGGCGCGGGACGGCCTTCGTCGTGCCCCTCGGCGTCGGCGCCCACCTGGAGCACTGGGGCGTGCCGGCGGACCGCATCACCGAGCTCGACTGGCACGAGCAGACCCACGTCGCAGGGCTCACCCTGACCGCCACCCCCGCCCGGCACTTCTGCGGGCGCGCCCTGCGCAACACCCAGCACACCCTGTGGGCCTCCTGGGTGGCCGCCGGTCCCGTGCACCGCGTCTTCCACAGTGGTGACACCGGCTACTTCCCCGGCTTCGCCGGCATCGGCGCGCAGTACGGGCCGTTCGACGCGACCATGGTGCAAGTCGGCGCCTACAGCGAAGAGTTCTGGCCCGACATCCACATGACGCCCGAGGAGGGCGTACGTGCTCACGCCGACCTCCAGGGCGGCGCCTCGCCGGGTCTCATGATGCCCATCCACTGGGGCACGTTCGTCCTGGCCCCGCACCCCTGGGAGGAGCCCGCCGAGGGGACCGTCTCCGCGGCCCGGCGCACCGGCGCGCGGATCGCCGTGCCCCGTCCCGGGCAGCCGTTCGAGCCGGTCGCCGGGCTGCCGCTCGATCCGTGGTGGCGTCAGGTCGCGGCGCGTCCGGAGGACGGCCGGCCGGCGGTGGGGACGACGGCTTCGCCGGCCGGCCGGACCGCGGGTGCCGCCGAGGCGGCGGGCACCGGGACCACCGTCCGGGTGTAGCACCGGGGTTGGCGCCGGGGGGCACTTTTCCGCACATGTGTGCGTGTCCCCCTTGTCATGCGCGGGAACGGCGGCTTCAATGCCTGACGACGGTTAGGAAAGCTTCCTAACGCATTGCCGGAACGATCGGGAACGGAGTTCTGCATGCTCGCGCGCACCTCGCACCAGATGAAGACGCCCCTGCGGAGAGGGGCCACTCGGGCCGTCCTCCTCGGTGCGGCCCTGTCCCTGCCCGCCACCCTCGTCCTCGGGGGTATCGGCCAGGCGGCGCCGGCGGCGCATGCCCGGGCGGACGCCGCGTACGCCGTCGGCACCTCCGCGGCCGGCCTGGACGACCCCCGCGCCAAGGACATCGCCATGCGCGTGGTGTCGAGCGCGGAGAACTCCTCGCTCGACTGGCGCGGCCAGTTCAAGTACATCGAGGACATAGGCGACGGCCGCGGCTACACCGCCGGCATCATCGGCTTCTGTTCGGGCACCGGCGACATGCTCGACCTCGTCGAGCTCTACACCAAGAAGAAGCCGGGCAACCCGCTCGCCACGTACCTCCCCGCCCTGCGCAAGGTCAACGGCAGCGACTCGCACGACGGCCTCGGCAAGTCCTTCGAGGACGCCTGGCGCAAGGCCGCCCAGGACAAGGCGTTCCAGGACGCCCAGGAGTCGGAGCGCGACCGGGTGTACTTCGACCCCGCCGTCAAGCAGGCGAAGAACGACGGCCTGCGCGCGCTGGGCCAGTTCATCTACTACGACGCGATCGTCATGCACGGCAACGGCGGCGACAAGTACAGCTTCGGCGGCATCCGCAAGACCGCCCTGTCCAAGGCCAGGCCCCCGGCCCAGGGCGGCGACGAGAAGACGTACCTCAACGCCTTCCTCGACGCCCGCAAGAAGGCCATGCAGAGCGAGAAGGCCCACGAGGACACCAGCCGCGTCGACACCGCCCAGCGCGTGTTCCTCAACAGCGGCAACTTCGACTTCAAGCCGCCGCTGAAGTGGAAGGTCTACGGCGACTCGTTCGAGATCAAGGAATAGGACCGGTCCACCGGGACGACCGCCCGCGCACCCGCCCCGGGGGAGTGCGCGGGCGGTCGGCCGCCCGGAGCCCGGCCGTCAGTGGCCCGGGCCGTGCTCCATGTCGCAGCACGAGTCACGGCGCAGCTGCCGCCCGACGTCCAGCCAGTCCCCGTGCGGGCGGCCGTGCCGCAGCGCCGGGGCGCCGGCCCGCTCGTAGGCCCCGACCAGCTCGCTCTGCCGGTACTCGACGCCGCCGCGCAGTACGGCCGTCGTCCGGACGAGCGTGGAGAAGTCGGTGAACGGGTCCCCGTCGACGACCGTGGCGTCGGCGAGCTTTCCGGGCTCCAGCGTCCCCAGGTCCCGCTCCGCGCCGAAGGCCCGCGCGGGCAGCACGGTCGCTGTGCGCAACGCCTGCGCGGCCGACAGCCCATGCTGGTGCAGGGCCCGCAGACCCAGGTGCAGGGAGAGGCCGACGGGCACCAGCGGGGCGTCCGTGCCGAGCGCGACGACGCCGCCCCCCGACAGCACCCGCCGGTAGACCTCCATTTCGTGGCGCAGCGCGGTCAGCTGGTCGGCGGTGGGCGCCTTGGCGGCCGTCTGCCGCACGAGCGTCACGTCCCACGGCGGCATCAGCGCGGTCACCCGGGGGTCCTCGGCCAGCGCCGGGTCCGAGCCCAGCAGCGGCACCGACGTGAAGATCGTGGCGATCAGCCGGAAGTCGGTGGCGGTGTAGATCTCCGCCACGTCCTGGTAGGACCGGCCGGTCGCCGACGTCGCGTGCCCGAACTCCAGCCGCTGCGTCGCCTGCAGATGCGTCGTCAGGTCCTGCCCCAGCTGCACGCCGGGCGAGCACAGGTGGCTGCCGGCCCGGACCCCGAGCCGTTCGTGCGCGAAGCGGGCGGCCTCCTCCATCACCCAGCCGGGAGCGCGGACGTACGTCTTGACGAAGTCCCACTCCAGCGCCGCCGCCCGGGACAGCGAACGGCGCAGCCCCTCGCGGGTCCGGTGCGCCCGGCCCATGCTGTACGCGACCCGCGGGCCGTCCAGCAGCTCCCCGCTGGTCAGCAGCCGCGGCCCGGCCAGCTCGCCCGCCGCCACGGCCTCCCGGAGGCGGGCCTGCTCGTAGGCGAAGCCGCCGAAGGAGACCGCCGTGGTGATCCCGTACGCCAGCTGCAGCGCGGTCTGCCGGCCGCCGTAGGTGTACTGCCAGGGGTGGATGTGGGCGTCCCACAGGCCGGGGATCACCGTCTGCCGCGACGCGTCGACCGTGCGCCTGGCGTTGCGGCGCGCGCGGTGCGCCTCGACGGCGGCGATGCGGCCCTCCCGCACGACCAGGTCGACGTCCTCGCGCACCGCGGTGCCCGTGCCGTCCCAGAACCGGCCGGCGTGCACGACCGTGTCGACGGGGGCCGGGCGCCGGTGGTCGAGGGCGATGGGGACCGTGCGCGTGCTGTTGTCCGTGGTGTCCAGCAGTCGCAGCCGGCCTGCGGACAGGTACAGCAGCGAGCGCCCGTCGGCGGACCAGGAGGGATGGTCGGCGGCCTCGTCCGTCAGCCGGCGCGGAGCGCCGTCGGGCGTACCGTCGGCCCGTACGGGCACCAGCCACAGCGCCGACTCGCTGATCACGGCCATGGTGCGGCCGTCGGGCGACCAGACCGGGCCGGAGTCGTAGCGGTCGGAGACGGAGGCGTGCGGGGCGATCGCGTGCAGCCGGGCGGTGCCGTCGGCCGTGTCGACGACGCGGATGAGGTTGTAGCCCTCGCGGAAGCGCTGGTTCAGGCGGTTGCGGTCGCAGAGGGCGAGGTAGCGCCCGTCGGGCGACCAGCTGGGTCTGCCCGGCAGCCCGCCGCCCCCCAGCGGAGCCGCCAGCACCCGCTCGGTGCCGGCGGCGAGATCGCGCACGACGAGGTTCCCGGACAGATCCACACAGGCGAGCCGCGTGCCGTCGGGTGACAGCGCCGGGTGCACGCGCCCGCCGGTGGCCAGCACGCTCTCCTCGCCCGAGGCCAGGTCCCGGCGGCGGACGGCGAACAGCCCGTCGCGGTCGTCGGCGTAGAGCAGCGCCCGGCCGTCCCGCGTCCACGTCGGCGCCAGGACGTAACGGGTGGGGTCGGCCTTCACCACCTGCCGGGGCGCACGGCCGCCGGAGACGTCCGCGACCCACAGGGAGTTGAGCGCGGCGAAGGCCACCTGACGCCCGTCGGGCGACAGTGCGGGCAGGTGCAGCGCCCGCACGCGGCGCACCCCGCCCCCCGCGGCGAAGTCGTACCGCTTGACCTCGTAGCGCGGCCGCTCCACCGGCAGCTTCGCCGAGAAGGGGAGAGTGACCGACGCCACACCACCGGCCGCGGCGGGCGGGGTGGGCGCGGGGGCCGCGGAGGGGTGCGGGAGGGAGTCGGCGGCCGGGGTCCGCACGGCGGACGCGGCGGCCCCCGGCCGGACGAGACGGAACTCGCCGCTCACCGTCAGCAGCAGCTCGTCCCGCCCCACCCATCGCGGAGGCACCGGCTCCACATCTCCGTCCACGGGCACCGCCACCCCGTCGACGACCAGGGTGCAGGAGGCGGCGGGCGCGGGCGTCGTCCGCAGATAGGCCAGCCGTCCGTCCGGCGCGACGGCGGGCGTCATGACCTGGGCGGCGACCGTCTCGGTGTGCTCGGCCCGCACCGGCCCCCGCCCGTCGGCGGGCACGGAGGCGACCGTCCGGGCCTCCAGCGCCCCCGCCACGACCTGGCCCCGCACGAAGAGCAGCCGCCTGCCGTCCGGCGACCAGACGGGGTCGAAGTCCTCCCAGGGCCCGTCCTGCCCCGGCCCCTCCTGCCCGGCCAGCCCGGTGACCTGCGTGAGCGCGCCGGTGCGCACGTCCACCACCCACACACGGTACGGGCTGCCCGTCACGGGGTCGCCGCCGCGTTCGGAGGCGAACGCGATCCGCTGCCCGTCCGGCGACCACGACGGGCCCCGGTCGTCCCACGGCCCGTCCGTCAGCTGCCGCAGCTCCGATCCGTCGGTGCGCAGCGTCCACACGTGGAAGCCGCCGCCCCGGTAGGCACAGACGGCCAGCGATCTGCCGTCGGGGGAGTGGACGGGGCGGGTGGGCTCAAGATCGGCCGGGGTTATCGCGACGGCCTCCCCGCCCTTGCGGGGAACGGACCACAGAACGTTCTGCACCTCGGCGATCAACTGATCGCCGGAAGGCGAGAGGGAGGCCGCCCCGTTGGTGGCCGCGGAGAAGGAGAGAACGGTGCGGACGGTGCGCGCCGAGGCCGCCGCATCCAGTGGCAGAGCGGCGACCGTACCGGCCGCGGCCCCGGCCGCGGCGGCGGTCCCGGCGGCTGTGCGGAGGAATCCTCGACGCGAAATGCTGGTGTTCAACTGTCCTCCTGTGTCAAGGGAGTTAGACGATGCAACAGCTAAAATCCAAAAGGCGATGGTTGCACGCCGTACAGGTCGCAGGTCAACACCGCACCAAGCCTGAGAAAGCGGGCATTGTCAGTGCCGGGCGTTAGGGTCGTCGGCATCCGGCGCCACCCCGGACGCGCCGGGTGAGACGGGAACGGAGCGCACCATGGTCACAGCCGAGGACGTCCGCACCATCGCCCTCTCCCTGCCGGAGACATCGGAGAAGCTCGCGTGGGGCATGCCCACGTTCCGGGTCGGCGGCAAGATCTTCGCGTCCCTCGCGGACGACGACGCCTCCCTGGGCGTGAAGTGCCCCCGGCAGGACAGGGCCGGGCTGATCGCCTCGGAGCCCCGCAAATTCTTCATCCGAACGGGTCACGACGACCGCTATGCATGGCTGCGCGTCCGCCTGACGGCCGTCGAGAACACCGCAGAGCTCCGCGCCATCCTCGAAGACTCCTGGCGCCAGACGGCCCCCCGCACGCTGACGGAAGCACACCCGAAGCCGACGCGAGGTGACGACGCCCTCGCCGTACGTGACGACCCTCCCGGGGGTCCCCCCGCCCCCTGTCACCCGTGAAAGCCGTGCGCGACCACCTCACGAAGTGCGGTATTGTTCTCGTGCGCGGTCGGCAAGGGCGAAAGCCCGGGCCGGACAAGCACCGGGACGTGGCGCAGTTTGGTAGCGCACTTGACTGGGGGTCAAGGGGTCGTGGGTTCAAATCCCGCCGTCCCGACAGTGTGAAAACACCCTCTGATCTGGGAGAAAACCCAGGTCAGGGGGTGTTTGTCGTCCTCCGGGGCCGACCTGTGCCTGATGGGGCGTCAGCCTTAGGAATTCACCCTCGGCTGCAGCCGTGCGGGGCGCATGCGGGTGCGTGGTGGTTCGGGTGGCCCTCGCGCACCACGAGTCCTGCCGGATGGCCACCGCGCCCCGCACCGCATCCGCCCCCGGCGGTGTCCAAGTGCATCCCTCGTCGACACTCCCCGGCAAATGCCGTGCTCCTTGGCAGAACACAGGGAAGATGAAGGTCAAAATGCCAAAAATGGTGATCTTTGTAGGATAAAGGGGCAAGTAGGGATATGTTGCCCTTCCAGGCCGGGAGCGCTCACGCATGACCACTACGCAACACACCCCCTCGGCCGGCCAGGGCCCCTCCGCCCCGGCATCGCGGGGGGAAAGGCTCGCGGTCTGGGCCGACGGGCGAGTCGGGCTCTTCTCCCTCGCCAAGGCGAACCTGCGCAAGATCTTTCCCGACCACTGGTCCTACATGCTGGGAGAGGTCGCCCTCTACTCGTTCGTCATCATCATCCTGACCGGCGTCTATCTGACGCTGTTCTTCAAGCCGAGCATGAACGAGGTCGTGTACCACGGTGCGTACACGCCGCTCGACGGCATCCTCATGTCCGACGCGTACAAGTCGACCGTCGACATCAGCTTCGACGTCCGCGGCGGCCTGCTGCTCCGTCAGCTGCACCACTGGGCGGCACTCGTCTTCATCATGGCGATGCTCGTGCACATGATGCGCGTCTTCTTCACCGGCGCGTTCCGCAAACCCCGGGAACTCAACTGGCTCATCGGGGCCGGCCTGCTGATCCTCGGCATGTTCGACGGCTTCATGGGCTACTCGCTCCCCGACGACCTGCTGTCCGGCACCGGCATCCGGTTCCTGGAGGGCGCGATCCTGTCCGTGCCGATCGTCGGCACCTACCTGGTGTTCTTCATCTTCGGCGGCGAATTCCCCGGCACCATCTGGGTGCCGAGGATGTTCACCGTCCACGTGCTGCTGATTCCCGGCATCATGCTGGGGCTGCTGGTGGCCCACCTGATCCTGGTCTTCTACCACAAGCACACCCAGGGCTTCGGGCCGGGACGCACCAACAAGAACGTCGTCGGCATGCCGCTGATGCCGGTCTACATGGCCAAGGCCGGCGGCTTCTTCTTCCTGGTCACCGGGGTGCTGGCCGTGTTCTCGGCCATCGCACAGGTCAACCCGATCTGGTCCTACGGGCCGTACCGGCCGGACCAGGTGACCACCGACGCCCAGCCCGACTGGTACATGGGCTTCTCCGAGGGCCTGATCCGCATCATGCCGGGCTGGGAGATCAACCTGTGGGGCCACACCCTGGTGCTCGGGGTGTTCATCCCGCTGATGGTCTTCCCCCTGATCCTCCTCGCCCTGTGGTGCTACCCCTTCTTCGAGGCGTGGCTCACCAAGGACAACCGGGAACACCACATCACCGAACGCCCCCGCAACAATCCGACCCGCACCGCCTTCGGTGCCGCCTGGATCTCCGAATACGCGCTCCTGCTGGTGGGCGGCGGCAACGACCTCTTCGCCACGCGCTTCCAGCTGTCTCTCAACGCGATCTCCTGGGTGGTCCGCGTCGGCTTCTTCGTCCTGCCGGTGCTGGTCTTCGTCATCACCAAGAGGTGGTGCCTGGGGCTGCAGCGCCGCGACCGGGAGAAGGTCCTGCACGGGCGCGAGAGCGGAGTCATCGTGCGCAAGCCGCACGGCGAATACGTGGAGGTCCACGAGCCGCTGTCGCAGGCCGATCTCTACTACTACACGGCGCACGAGCAGCCGAAGCCGTACGAGCCCCCGCCGGAGCTGGACGAGCACGGCGTCCGCCGCAGGATCACGTGGTCGGAGCGGCTGAGGGTGCGTCTTTCCCGGGCCTACTTCGGCGAGACGGGCCAGATTTCCAAGGCGGGCCGGGAGGAGTACCAGGAGATCGCCGCGGCGCACGGGCACGCCGAGACCCACCGGGTCCCCGAAGGTCACCACTGACCGGGGGACGGGACGAGAAGGTGATCGCGGTGCGTTACCTGTCCCGTTTCGGCATCCGGCCGCGTGCCTTCACCGCAGGCTGCCGGAGCTACCCGTACGGGCTGCTGGTGCCGGTGGCGTGCGTGGGCACGACCACTGCCGCCGACGAGGTCCGCCGGTTCCTCGACACCTGCGGGATCCGGTCCACCGTCGCCCCCTGCACCCGCAGGTCGTACGGACCGGTGCGGGCGCTGCGGAAGTTCCAGGTGCTCGTCTTCGCCGACGACGCCGGGCCGGCCAGACGGCTCGTCAACGCGTGGACCCTGCCCGTCGGAGACCCGCAACCGGCGGCCCGTCCGTCCGGCAGGAAGCGACCACGCCAGGACCCGCCCGCCTGATTCCGGCGGGCCCGGTCGGCGGTGCCGGTGCGGGGAAACCCTTCGCCGGCGCCGCGGGATCAGTATCTGAGCCTGGCGATGACCGGTGCGTGGTCGGAAATCGGCTTGCCCCGCCGGTCGGCCGGCTGGGAGTCGATGTCGGGCAAGGGCTCCAGGGCCCCCACGAATGCTTCCTCGACGCGGGACAGCAGCGAGCGGCTGACCAGAATGTGGTCGATCAATTCATGCTGGCCCGCGAAGATGCGGGAGAAGGGCTGCTTCCCGATCAGAGGCGCCAGGTTCCACAGCCGATGCGCGTCACCGTTGTCCGGATCGTCGAAACCTGCGGTACCGATCTGGGAGCCGGGTGGACCACAGAGGATCTGTGTGGTGGCTGCGGTGGGTCCGTCGTTGAAGTCGCCCAGAACGGCGACGTCGTGCTGACGGCCGTCACCGGCAAGGAGCTCGTCGGCCAGAGCACGCAGGGTGACGGCCTCGGCCCCGCGACGGAAGAGTGCGTAGGCGTTGTAGCGCGCGCGTTCCCCCTCGTCATGGGGGACGTGCCGCTGGGGAGGCGGCGGGGGAAACGTCAGGAGCTTCGACTTGAGGTGGCACACCGCCAGCGCAAGGGTGTGGCCGGGGGCGGGTTCCACACGGACTGCGAGCACGCCGCGACCTGCGGCGTCCGCCGACGTTCCGTCGTCCTCGATTTGTACCGGCCGGAGATGCTCCGGGAAGTCCGTTGCGTCCTTCACCGTGGTCAACGGAAGGCGGCTGATGAAGCCGACGCGAATACCGCGGACGTCCGGGTGCGCGGACAGGGTCGTGTGCCAGTCCCCGTCCAATCGAGTGACGAGGTCCGCGAGAGCATCCGGATTGCCGACCTCCTGAATCCCGAGCACATCGGGTCCGAGCCGGTTGATCGTGCCGGCGAGCCCCTTGAGCTTGGTTTCGTATTCCTCCTCGGTTTCGGGGCCGGACGGCTCACCGGCCCGGAACAAGTTCTCCAGGTTCCACGTACCGATGATCGTCATACCGGCTCCCGGGGGTCACAGTCAGCGTGCGCTCACTGTCAGTCTCGGCAGCCGGTGAACGGACCGCCCATCCGAGTAGGCAGAGTGAGTGAGAAGCGCGTGCTGCGAAAGCGCCTTCCCCCGCGCGCGGGACTCCCTAGGGTGTGCGGCATGTCGCCTGTCTCTCTCCTCGTCATCGGCGCCGGCGATCGAGGCACCGGATACGCCGCGTGGGCCCTCGCACACCCTGACCGCGCGACCGTCGTCGGCGTGGCCGAGCCACGAGCCGTGCGCCGCGCCCGGCTCGTCGCCCACCACGGCATCGCGCCCGGGAACGCGGTGTCCGACTGGAAGGAGCTCGCCGCTCGCGGCAGGATCGCCGATGCCGTGCTGATCTGCACCCTCGACCGCGACCACGTCGAGCCCACCGAGACCTTCGCCGCCCTCGGCTACCACATCCTGCTGGAAAAACCGATGGCACTCGACGAAGAGTCCTGCCGACGGGTCGTGACCGCGGTCGAGAAGGCCGACGTCATGCTCGCCGTGGGCCACGTCCTGCGCTACACCCCCTACACGCAGGCACTCAAAGCCGTCGTCGACTCCGGGCGGCTCGGCGACATCATCAACCTCCAGCACCTGGAACCGGTCGGATTCTGGCACCAGGCCCACTCGTTCGTCCGCGGCAACTGGCGGCGCACTGACGAGGCGACGTCCATGCTGATGGCCAAGTCGTGCCACGACCTGGACTGGCTGCAGTACGTCGTGGGGCAGTCGCCGGAGCGCCTGTCCAGCTTCGGCCGCCTCTCGCACTTCACCCCGGACCACCGGCCCGCCGAGGCGGCCGACCGGTGCGTGGAGTGCCCGCTCGCGCAGAGCTGCCCGTACTCGGCCACGCACTTCTACGGCGGCATGCTCGACCGGGGCGAACACCGCTGGCCGCTCAGCGTCGTCGTCGACGACTTCACGCCGCACGCGCTCGACCGGGCCCTGCGCACGGGACCCTACGGCCGGTGCGTGTACGCCTGCGACAACGACGTGGTCGACCATCAGGTCGTCGCGATGGAGTTTCCCGGCGGAGCCACCGCCACCTTCACCATGACCGCGTTCAACGCGGCCGCCCCCCGCAAGACCCGGATCTTCGGCACCCGCGGCGAGTTGTACGGTGACGGCAGGACGATTCAGGTCCACGACTTCCTGACCCGCAGCGAAGTGGACGTGTCGCCCCCGCCGCAGGGGGAGATGACCGCGGGCGGTGGTCACGGCGGCGGAGACGCGGGGCTCATGGACGCCTTCGTCGAGGCCGTGGCAACCGGGAACCCCGCACGGATCATGTCGGGTCCGCGCGACTCCCTCGCCAGCCACCTGGCGGTTCTCGCCGCCGAACGAGCCCGCCTGAAAGGCACCGTCGAAACGCTCCCGGCCCTGCGCTGACCGGCCCGCCGTCCGGAGAGCGCCCGACCGTCAGACCGGTCCTGACCGCCCGTGCTGTCAGGACGCCGAACGAGGAGCCGCCGCCGCGGTGAGCATGATCTCCCTGACCCGGTCGAGGTACTTCGGCACACCCGTCGCGGCCTCCGGGGTGTCCGGCATGCTGACCACCACGTCGGCCCGGTCGGGGAACCAGTTGAACCACATCGACACGCCGCTGGCGTTGTCCGGGCCGGTCAGGACCGTCACGTTCGCGCGCAGGTAGTCGCAGGAGCCCGGAGCGGTCCGGCCGTCCACGTACGACACCATGGGAGGAATCGACGGGACCTCGCCGTCTTCGAGGAGCAGTTCGAGCGCGCGGTGCAGCGGCACGTCGTATCCCGCGCGGGCCCGCTGGAAGCCTTGCTGCGCGGCGTTGATCGCGCCGGCGAAGGTCGGTGAGGCGGGCAGCCGGAACAGCAGCGGCACCAGGTTGACCAGCCAGCCGTGCACCGGGAGCAGCCGAGGATAGGCCCTGGTCTGCACAGCCGTCAGCACGCGGTAGACGTCGTTGCCGGTGAACTCCCACTGGGCGAGAGCCAGCGCGGCGAACGCACCTGCCCCGAACCCCCCGCCGTGCCGGGCGCAATGAGCCCGGAACGCGCGTGCCTCGGCAGCCGTGAGCACCGGGTACTGGAGCCGCTTGCCGGGAAGCAGCGCGCCGGCGTCGTTGCCCAGGTCGACGGGGAAGGCGGGGAAGCCGCCGTCCCGCACGGTCAGGAACTCCGACCACGCGGCAAGCTCCGGAGCGCCTGCCGTCAGCGACGCGGAGCGCTTCCGCTCGCGGCGGTTGCAGTCCAGGTATCCGGGTACCGGCGGCAGACCGACCGGGGCGCCGCTGCAGGCCGCGTGGTACCGGGTGCGGATCTCGTCGAACAGCAGCGCCAGGGAGTGCCCGTCGGTGTAGGCGTGATCGATCGCGAAGTACACCGTGGACGCCGTGTCCCGTCGGATCACCCCGGCCAGCAGGCCCGGGCGGCCCGCCCAGGTCTGCTCGTCCATCCTCCGGTGCACGTAGGCGCGCACCTCGTCCGTGCTCGTGAGGTCCCCCACGCGCACCGGACGCACGGTGAGGGACTCGGGCGGCAGACGGAACCCCGCCAGGTCCTCGGCCTCCGGCTCGTACCAGGTGTGGAACGCCTCGTGGCGCCGCACGAGCCCCTGCCACGCCGCGCCGAGCGCATCGGGATCGGCCCGGCCCGGCAGGTCGAACACCATGGCCACCCAGGGCGACTGCCGTCGTCCGGCGGCGCGGTGGGCGGCCGCCAACCGCAGATGCGCCTGCTGGAAGTGGGACGCGGGCACGTCGTGCGGTACGGGCAACCGGTCGGTGACCGGCTCGAACTCGACCACTTCACCCGGCTCCGGCCGCCAGTCGAGGATCTGGGTCATACGCACGGCAGGTTCTCCTCGCCCGATTCTTGAATTCCCATGTCCACCGACCCGGAGACGCTCTCCCATTGGCGTCCCGGTACGGCTCACCGAAAATATCCGGCCGCGATGAAAGAAAGATGAAACAGGGATGTCTTCGCTGGTCGCGACCGTGAGGGCGGTGTCACGGGAAAGCAACCCACTTGTTGCCCGCCGAGGGCGCTGCTAGCGTCGGCGCCCGTCATTCGATCCGCACTGCGGTAATTCTCTGCCGCGCCGCCGGAGGGGCAATTCATGAACGCACGAACAGAAACCATAAAACCGTCCATGGACTACGCCGCGCTGCGTCGCGACCCGGAATACGCCGAGTTGAACCGCGCCCTGCTCGACCTGGTCCCGGTCGGCTCCGGGCCGGCCGTCCTCGACGTGGGGTGCGGGGACGGAGCCGTCAGCGAGCAACTGCTGCAGCGTGACCCGGCCATGTCCCTGGTCGGCGCCGATCCCGACGCGGACCTGCTCGACGCGGCACGGGCCCGCCTGGGCGACCGGGCCCGTTTCGTCCTGGGGGACGCGGCCTCCGTCTCCCGGCTGTTCCCGTCGGGCGCCTTCGACACCGTCGTGCTGGCCAACTGCGTCCATCTCGTTCCGGACCTCCCCGAGGCGCTCGACGCGATCGGGCAGGTCCTCGCCGAGGGCGGGCGCCTGGTGTTCAACTCGGCCTTCTACTCGGGCGCGGAGACGGCCGCCGACCTGCCGCTGTACGCCGAACTGGTCGGTACGGCCCGCCGCGTCGCCCGGATGCGCGGGCTCCCCCTCGCCCGGTCGGCCGCCGGCCGGCCCTCGGGGCTGCGCAGGAGTGCCGAGGACTACCGGGCCGCCCTCGACGCGGCCGGTTTCACCGGCGTCGTCACCACCGAGCGGGAGTTCACCCTCGGCCCGCGCTTCCTCGCCGCGTTGTGCTCGACCCCGATGTTCGCCGCCGCCGCACTGCCCGGCCTCGACCGGCACACCGCCGGGGAACTCCTCGCCGAGACGATGGCAGAACAGCACGAGCGCGCACCGTTCACCATCACGCGGCGCTGTGTGTACTTCTCCGCCGTCCGACCGTAAAGGGACGTAAAGGGCCGTAAAGGGCCGTCAAGAGCCATCAAGAGTCATCAGGAAAGGAAAAGCTTCATGACCGAGGTATTGAACGTCGTCACCCGAGCCATCATCGGTATCCGGCCGGACCTGGGCGAATCGCGCACGGCCATCACCCGCGAATCGGCCCTCTTCTACGCCGCCGATCCCGACCAGCCGGTGCTGGGGCTCGATTCCATGGAGGCGCTTGAGCTGATCGCCGTACTGGAGAAGGAATTCGGGGTCGAGCTGGCGGACACCGACATCAGGATCGGCGACCTCCGCACCGTCGGAGACGTGGTCGAGGCCATGTCCACGTCCACGTCGGGGACCGTGTGATGCACGAGGCGGCACGCCATCGCGTGCTGGTGACCGGCATCGGCGTCGAGTCGTGCGCGGGCGCCACACCGGACGCGTTATGGGACGCCCTGTCCACGGGACGGCCGGCGATCTCGGCACTGGAACTGGAAGAACCGCTGCCGTGCAAGGTCGGCGGCGTCGTCAAGGGGTTCGACCCCCGGGACCACATGTCCGTCCAGCAGGTCCGCCGCACCTCGCGCTTCCAGCAACTGCTGTTCGCCGCGGCGATGAAGGCGCGGGCGGACGCGGCGCTGCGCACGGCCCCCGGCGCGCTGTTCGTCGGCACCGGCGGCGGCGGGCTCGACGAGGCCGCCCGGCTCGTGACCACCCTGCGCCGGAGCGGCTGGTCCCAGATGAACCGGCTCGGCCTGCTCCGCCTGCTGCCCAACCAGGCCGCGGGGCTCATCGCCCAGGAACTGGACATCACCGGCCCGGTGCTCACCCTCTCGACCGCCTGCGCATCCTCGACGGACGCCATCGGAGCGGGCCTGCGCGCCGTGCGCGACGGCACCGCCGACGTGGTCCTCGTCGGCGGCGTGGAGAGCTGGCTGGACCTGCCCTGCCTGGCGTCGTTCTGCCTGCTGGACGCGCTCTCCCAGCGGCCCGCGGCGGAGGCGGCGAGCGCGTCCCGGCCGTTCGACCGCGACCGCGACGGTATGGTGCCGGCCGAAGGCGCCGCCGTGCTCGTGCTGGAGTCCGAGCGCTCCGCCCTGCGCCGCGGAGCGACCGTGCACGGCGAGGTGCTCGGCGCCGCATCCACCTGCGACGCCCACCACCCCCTGGCCCCCCGGACGGACGGCACCGTCGCGGCCAGGACGATCGAGCTGGCCTGCGCCGACGCCGGCCTCGACCCCGCGGCCGTGGACCTGGTCAGCGCACACGGGACGTCGACACCGCTCAACGACCGGGCCGAAACGGCCGCCATCAAGCGCGCGTTCGGCTCCCACGCACGACATGTGGCGATCACTGCGCCCAAATCGGTCATCGGTCACGCCTGCGGCGCGTGCGGGATCCTGGAGAGCGTCGGCGTGCTGCTCGCCATGCGCGAGAAGTACGTGCCGCCCACCGCCAACCTGCACCACCCCGATCCCGCCTGCGACTTGGACTACACGCCGCTCGTGGGCCGGAGCACCCCGATCAACGTCGCCGTCAAGCAGAACTTCGGATTCGGCGGCCAGAACTCGGCGGTGGTGTTCGGCACCGCTTGATCACCTGCCCCTCTCCGGCCGCCGGGGTGCTCGCGACGCCCGGTAGGTGCGGGCGAGGTGGTCCTGGAGGCGGGCGTGGCGGAACTGGTAGACCGCGCCCGCCTGGCGGAGGACGCCCCGCTCGTAGGCGTCCTCCAGGAAGCCGACGACGGACCAGGGCAAGCGGCCGGTCAGCGGCAGCCAGATCCGGGAGAAGACCACCCACTGACCCCAGGCCGTCAGACTGAGGGAATAGCTGAGGGCGCCGCAGAGCCCACTGATGAGGCCCATCTTGATCGAGGACACGGTGTTCCAGGCGATCGGCCCCAGGAGGGCCGGCAGGAAACGGATGGCCACCCCCGCCCCGAAGCCGACCAGGAGCCCGAACGTGGGGGCCCAGACGAGCAGCTGAGCCGTGACCGTGCGGCAGTTGCCGCGCAGCAGGCTGACCGGATTGATGGCCGACCGGATGTCGAGAGGCGTCTCAAGGAGGCCCAGCAGGCCGAAGGCCGGGCCGGCTGCCAGGGTGAACGCGAGACCGTAGACCATGCCGTCGTAGAGACCGGCGCGCAGGGCCATCGAAGGCCCGAGGTGAAGGGCGAAGCCGTCGTGGACTCCGCGGATGAATCCGTAGCCGAATCCGAAGACGAGCCCGACCACCAGTCCGATCACCAGCTGGCGGACGGCTCTCCGCACGGCCTTCCCGTCCCTGCCGCCCATCTTCATGCGCACGCCCGACGGCGCCACCGCCGTGTCCTTGGCCGCGACCATGAACCAGTACGTGACCCCGAACATGAGCCCGGCGATGGTTCCCACGGCCAGCGCGTCCGGGATCTGGAACCCGAGGGAGTCGAAGAGGCTGCCGACGCCACAGTCGACGAGCCCGGTGGTCAGCGCGATCAGCAGCGCGGTCACCAGCGTGCGCGTGGAGCGCCGCAGCCCCGAACCGAGCCGCCACCACTCCAGGTTGGGCGTGTCGAGACGGGTCAGGTGGTGGGCGAGGTAGCCGAGCCAGTACCGGGCGCGTTCGGGATCGACGTCGCGGCGCGGACCGCTGCCGGGGTGGTGTTCCGGCCGGGGGCGGTAGACGGTGGCGACGAAGTTGTCGAGGAGGTGCTCCTCCAGCTCCTCGGGACTGCCGAACCGCCGGGTGTCCAGGAGCGAGACCGGGTCGTGGCCGGGGGTGTCGCTGTAGACGGCGCGGGCGAGCGTCACCATCAGCGGGGTGGTGAGCACCGCGGCGAGGTTGGCGCCGGCCCGGCTGTGCGGCCGTTCGCCGTGCTCGCCAGACCCACGCTGCTCGCCGGGCCCACCGGGCCCGCCCTGTTCGCCCAGTTCGCTCAGGACGGGGTCCCAGGCGGTCCTCGCCGGGTCCCCGCCACGGGCCTTGCGCGTGGTGCGCGGCAGGTAGTCGGCCAGGTCGCCCAGGGTGAGATCGATCAGGCTCACCGCCGCGGCGGAGGTGAGCACGTCGGTCTCCGCCACCGCGGCGGCGTACTCGGACGGCCGGCTCGTCAGCACCAGGGGCAGCGTGGTGGCGTTGAGCGCCTCCAGCGCGGGACGGCGCAGACCGCCGGCGATCTCGTCGAAACCGTCCAGCACCGGGAGCACCCGGCCGCTCTCGACCAGCGCGGCGGCCAGGCTCGGACCGGCGGGTCCCGGGGCGGCGAGACCGGGATGGTCGCGCGTCAGCTGCCTCGCCAGCCAGTCCCGGAACGTGATGGCGGTCGGGTCCCACGAGCCGATGCTGAAGATCACCGGTACGGCGTGGGTGCGGGCCCTCGACTTCAGGTGGTCGAGGACGAACCGCACGGCGAGGATCGTCTTCCCCGACCCGGGCCGGCCGAGCACCACCAACCGCCCGGACGGGATCCGCCCGTACACGCCCACGATCTCGTCCAGACGCCCGCTCAGCTCCAGCGGACCGTGCCTGACCCCGGCGGGCAGCCGCCGGATGTTGGCCCAGTGGTCGGTCAGCTCCTCCGGAGCCGGCTGCCAGCGCAGCGGCAGCGGGTACGGATCGTGGACCTGCCGGTGCTCCTCCTCGCGCTGCCAGCGGGCGGCCACCGCCTGCGCGAGCTGCTCGCCGACGTCGGCCAGGGCTTCCTGGAGCACCGAACCCGGCCGCTCCGCGACCGGTCGGACGGGGCGGGCGTCCGGCCGGTGGTCGTGTTCGGTCGGGCCGTCGGGCCGGTCGCCGTGGCCGGCCGAGCCGTCCGGCGGGGCTCCCTTGTTGCTCGGCCCGTCCGCCCCGTCCCCGTCCGCGTGCCCGGGCCGGCGGACGGCGGCGGCCAGCAGCTCCTCACGGTCCTCGGGTGACAGGCCGAGCGCGTCGGCCAGCAGCCGCACCGTGGTCACCCGCGGGTCGGCGCGCTCGCCCGTCTCCAGCCCGCGGATGGTGCGCACGCCCACTCCCGCGCGTTCCGCCAAGGTCTCCTGGGTCATTCCCGCGTCGCGCCGCAGCCGCCGTAACAGCGCGCTGAACTCACTGGCCACAGGTCACGGCCTCCCCCTCGAATATGCGTTTCCCCAGGTGGGGGACTCTAGCGCGGCCACCGGCCGCATACGGCCGGTCTTTTGGCCTGTCCGCCGCCCCACCGCCGGGGCCAGCGTCGAGGGCAATCACCCGCAGGAAGCGGCCCGAAGCCCGGGAGCCACGATGCCGATCACCGCAGCCACCGCAGCCACAGCAACCACCGGCCAGCCGACCGTCCCCCCGCTCAGGCACCAGGAGCGCGAGGTGCTCTACGCGGTCGGCTGCGGCCTGAGAGACGACGAGATCGCCGCCGCCCTCGCCATCCCCGAGGACGCCGTGGCCGGACACCTCGCGAGGATCCTCGCCGTACTCGGACTCCGTGACCGGGCCGCCGCCATCGTCCACGCCTTCGACTGCGGCCTGGTCGCCCCCGGCCACGGCCCGCGCAGGCAGGCGCCGGGCCCCGCGCCACGGACCGCCGTCCGCCGGACGGCCGGGCCGAGGCTGCAGATCTCGGTGCTCGGACCGCTGCAGGCGTGGCGCGACGGGAGGCCCGTGGACCTGGGGCACCTGCGTCAGCAAGCCGTACTGGCGGCGCTGGCCCTGTGCCAGGGCCGGACGGTCAGTCAACAGGAGCTCCTCGACGGGGTGTGGGGGATGGAGCCACCGGTCACGAAAGTGGTGCCGGTGTACATCTACCGATTGCGCAAGGCCCTGCGCATCGGGGACAGTCCGGACTCGGTCATCGAGCGCGACCGGTGCGGCTACCGGCTGGCCCCCGGCGCGGTCACGGTGGACGTGGCGCGCATGGAGGAACTGGTCAGCACCGCCGGGAAGGCGGAGCGGGCGGGCGAACTGGCCGAGGCGGTCCGCGCGTGTTCGCGGGCTCTGGAACTGTTCCGCGGAGAGCTCCTGGCCGGCCTCCCCGGGCCGTTCGCCGAGCTGGAGCGGCTGCGGCTCGCCGAGCGCAGGATCGCCGTCGTACAGCGGAAGCTCCAGTGGCAGCTGCGGCTGGGCCGGCACGCCGAGGCGATCGCCGAGCTGTTCGCCCTGGCCGCGGAGCACCCCCTGAACGAGCCGGTCGCCGCGATGCTGATGCGCGCGCTGCACCGGAGCGGCCGGCCGGCCGACGCCCTGATCGTGTTCGAACGCACCCGCCGCCGACTGGCCGAAGAGCTGGGGGTACCGCCCAGCCGGATGCTGCGGCAGACGCACCACATGATCCTCACCGGAACGACGCCGTGACGGGACCGACGCCGCCCACGCCGGGCGAAGAGCTCCTGCTGGCGAAGATCTCGGCAGCGGCCGGCCGCGCGCACCTCGGCAAGCGGCGTGCCACCTACACGGCCGTCGCGTACACGGCCCCCGCGCAGGCCGTGCCGGTCAGGGGCCTCGGCTCGCTGCTGTCCTTCGTCCTGCACGGCAGGCCCTCCGCCCCGCAGACGGGCCGGGACGCGCGACTGGACCTGTACGAGCACGGAATGACGGTCGCCCTCAAGGGGCGGATCCACGTGGTCCGCTACGACACCACGTCCGTCTTCGAGGAGGGCGCCGCCAACCCGTACGACCTGGCCCGCGCCGGCACCGCCTGCACGGTCACCGCCGCCGACGGGAAGCGGATCACGCTGCACGCCGGGCCGGAGCGCAGCGACGTGGAGGAATGGTGGCCCGGCATCCGGCGGGCCGTCATCCACGCCCAGCTGCCCCGGGTGCTGGCCGCGCTCGCCGGGGGCGAGCGGGTCGCCTTCGGGGACGTCTGGCTGACGGGGGAGGGGGTCGGGTCCGCAGGGGTGTCCGCGCCGTGGCCGCAGGTGCAGGAGGTCGGGATCCGCAAGGGGGCCGTCGAGCTCGACGTCGCCGGGACACGGCACCGGCTGGGTCCCGCGGCGTCCGAGATCCCGAACCTCTTCGTCTTCTGCGCACTCGTGGAGCGCCTTCGCACCGGCGGCACCCGCTGACGTGCGCCGGTCCCGAGGACGTCCGCAGTACCGAGCGGGGCGCCGGCCCGCCGGCCCGCCGGCCCGCCGTTTCATCGTCATGTCACCGGCCATGGTTAACGTCGGGTCCGACCACGGCAGTTGAGTTCCACTGAGCACCGCTGATCACCGCCTCATGCGAAGGAGAAACAGAACGATGACCCTGGCCAGCAGATGGAAGAAGGCGATCGGCGCCGTCGGCGCGGTGGCGGCCATGGTGGCCGTCACCGCCATCGCCCCCACCGTCGCCCACGCCGACCCGGTGCACCACTACTACCTGGAGGTCGGCGGCACGGGTTCGGCGGCGCCCGCGCCCGACTGCACCAGCACCTTCGCCATCGCCAACAAGCACCTCAACGGCGGCATCCCCGTGCCGGTCTGCTACCCGGCGAGCGCCGGCCCGTGGCTCAACGGCCGCAACGTCCCCGACCCGACCGCACCGAGCTTCGACGCCAGCGTGCGCGAGGGGTACCGCAACCTGCTGGCCACCGCCCAGGAAACCCACCGCCGTGACCCCGCCGCCCGTCTCACGATCGTCGGCTACTCCCAAGGCGCGCACGTGGCCGACCTGGTGCTCCAGAAGATCGCCGAAGGCGACACCGGCATTCCCCGCTCGCAGGTGAACGGCATGCTCTACGCCGACCCCCTGCAGCCCGGCACCGGCATCTGGGCCCACCTGCCCAAGGGGTGGAGCGCCCTGGGGTTCACGTCCCCCGGCGCCGGCCCGGTGAAGTTCGACGGCATCCCGGTGCAACGCTTCTGCATCCGCACCGACGGGGTGTGCGACGCGACCTCGCTGCGATCCGTCGCCGGCTTCCTGAACCAGCACCCCAAGTACTGGCAGGAAGGCAACGTCATGGCGCAGACCATTGGCCACGACGGTGGTGACGGAGTCGTCTGGTACGACTCCTGATCCCTCCGCCGTGCGAGCCGCGCACACGGGGGCGCGGGGGACGGTCCGGCCGGTGCACGCTCCGGTCGGACCGTTCGTGTGCCGCCTGCCTCTCCTGCCTGCCCCCTGCCGGCTCTGCGGCCGGCAGGGGGCAGGAGGCCGTCACCCGGCGTCGGACTCCTCGAACGTCGCGCGGCGGCCGACCTGGTCCTCCTGGGCGAGCCGGCGCAGGAGTTCGAGCAGGGGGCCGGCCAGGGCCAGGACGATGACCGCCTGTTCGGCCAGAGCCGGCGAATCGTCGAAGGCGGCCGCGCGCTCCAGGTCCAGGCGGGCGACCGCATGGGCCAGTTCCGCGTAGGCCACGAGTCTTTCCGGCTGGTAGTTCATGTCGAGCCGCCGGAGCTCCCTCAGGGCGGCCGTCAGGCCCTGGACGTGCGGCGAGGTGGTGGGGACCTGCCAGTCCATGGCCGCGATCAGGTTCGCCACGTCCGTCTCCGCGGCCGATTCCGCCTCCGCCGCCTGGTCGGCGTCACCGGCCGGAGCCTGTGCGACGGGGACCGGCAGGGCGTAGCTGATCGCCTTGAGGGTGCCGTCGGTGCTGTCGGCCCGGTCGACCGCCGCCAGCACCTCGCGGGTGGCGGCGATGGACAGCCCGCCGAGCGTGGTCAGCGCCTTGATCAGCCGCAGCCGCTGGGCGTGCTCCTCCCCGTACTCGGCCAGCGTCGCCGCCGTCGCCCGGCCGGCCGGGAGCAGGCCCTCCCGCCGGAAGTACTTGATGCTGGCGACCGGCACACCGGTCGTGCGGCTGAGCTCCGAGATCTTCATGGCTTCCTCGACTGGTGGTGCGGCCGGGCGTCCGTCGGGCAACTGGACACCTCAACCCGATACTGTCACTATCTAGCTCCTGGATACCTTCAATATCTAGTTACGCAGCGTCATCGCACCGGAGCGTTCATGCCTTCCCCTCAGCCCTCCTCCGTACTCCGCAGCCCGCGGCTGTGGATCGGCACCGGACTCATCGTCGCAGTCATCTCCACCCTCTTCGCCCTGCTCTACGTCGGCGGCAACGTCAACCCCAAGGGCAACCTGCGCGACCTTCCCGTCGCCCTGGTCAACAGTGACAAGGGCGGCACCGACGCCGGCGGCAAGAAGATCAACCTCGGGGACCAGGTCGTCTCCGGGATCAAGAAGTCCGCCGAGGGCAACGACAGCTTCGACTGGCAGGTGCTCAGCCGCCAGGAGGCCGACAAGAAGCTGGGCCAGGGCAAGCTGTTCGGAGCCCTCGTCGTGCCGGAGAACTTCACCGCCACGGTGTCGGGGCTGACCAGCCCGCGGCAGGCGGAGGCCGTCCGGCCCACCATGACCGTGCTGACCAACCAGTCGGCCGGCAGCATCGGCTCCTCCATGGCCAGCCAGGCCAACCAGAAGGCCGCCCACGCCGCCTCCGCCCAGCTCGGCAAGGAGCTCCTCGGCCGCGCGAAGAGCCAGGGGGCCAAGCTCGCCCCGGCCGCCCAGCTGATGCTCGCCGACCCCGTGACCGTCCAGGTGGCCGACGGCCACCCGCTCGACTCGCACAGCGCCATGGGCCTGAGCGCCTTCTACTACGCGCTGGTCCTGGTCGTCTGCGGCATGCTCGGCGCCAACGCCATCAGCGCCCAGGTCGACACCGCACTGGGCTACGTGCACGCCGACTTCGGCCCCT
Source organism: Streptomyces sichuanensis (assembly GCF_020328095.1). Lineage (NCBI taxonomy): Bacteria > Bacillati > Actinomycetota > Actinomycetes > Kitasatosporales > Streptomycetaceae > Streptomyces > Streptomyces sichuanensis. The sequence goes on along the minus strand of NZ_JAIXMK010000016.1, from coordinate 125,324 downwards.
TCCGCCAGCGCATGCCCCTGCGGCACACCAGCCGGGTGCGCACGCTGGCCATCGGCACCGTCCTCATGCTTGCCCTCTCCGTGGTCATGGGCTCCCTCGTCGAGGCCGCCACGGTCGGCATCCTCGGCATGGACGCCTCCCACCTGGGCCTGCTGTGGCTCTACTCCGTGGGCACCATCGCGGCCGTCGGCGTGAGCGCCCTGGCCCTGCTCGCCGTCTTCGGCACCCCCGGCATGGTGCTCTCGGCCATCATCTTCGTCGCCATGGCCGTCCCCTCCTCGGGAGCGACCGTGCCGCTGGAGGCGCTGCCCGGCTTCTTCCGCGCGCTCTCGGAATTCGAGCCGCTGCGGCAGATCACCGGTGGCGTGCGCGCCATCCTCTACTACGACGCACAGGCCGACGCCGGCCTGGCCCGTGCCTGGGTGGCCATGGGCCTCGCCCTGGTCACCGGCGCCCTCTTCGGCTTCGGCGTCACCCGCTTCTACGACCGCAAGGGCCTGCACCGTATCCCCCGCCCCGCTGAAGCGGCCGAGGACGCCGAGTCCGCCGACGAGGTGCCGGCGGCCGCGACGGCCTGATCGAAGGCCGACAGCACGAAGGAAGCCCCTGACCGGCGGGAAACCGCCCGGTCAGGGGCTTCCTTTTTGTTGCTCAGGGGCTGATTGGCCTCCTGTCAGGAATTCACGCGGAATCGCTTCCTCCGGCGGCCCCATTGCAGGTTAATGCCAATATTCGACGGGTGGACATGTCGGCGTTTGTCGGGCCATTGATCGACCAAAGGGGCCCAGGAAAACCTGGCCTGTCGATTTGACGTGGGGTAGCGTTCAGTTCCGAGCAAACGTCTCGCGGCGCCTTTCTTGTCCGTACGGGGGAGTGTGGGGAAACGTGAAGCTGCCTGGAGACCGGGCGAGTTGCAGGACCTCTGGCGAGCCGGAAAAGGGTGCTTGACGAGCCTGTTGGTTCGAGGAAATCGTCCCGCCGTGCCGAATTGAGACATGGCGATCCGGAACAGCGGAATCGGCCATGTCCTTTCGAAATCGAAGTGACAGCAAAGAGAACGCCAGACGCCAGGGCCTTCCCGTGTTTCGTGCGCCGCTCTTTCGTCGACTTTCTGTGCCTGGAGAGGGCCGCATGAAATTTTCGCCCCAAACGTATCGGGATCAATTCGTCGCAGCCTGCCTGTCCGGCCTGCCGGAGAGCGCAAAGGACTGGTTCCGGCGCCTGGACGACCTCGCGGACGGCCTGATCGCCGCCGAGGCCGCCGACGCCGACCGCACCGGTGAGCCACCGCTGCGGTCCCTCGAAGCGCTCGGTGACCTCGGGGCGCTGGGAATCCAGGTGCCCGAGGAGTACGGCGGGCTCGGCTTCGGTGACGCGGCGGCCTGCCTGGTCGTCGAACGGGTGGCACAGTGCTGCGCCTCCACCGCCGCCGTCCTGATGTTCCACTACCAGGTCGTCCGCCGGACCCTCTCGTTCGGCTCCGGTCCGTGGCGCGGCGACGACCTGCGGGGATTCGCCACCGGAACGCTCATCGGGGCGAGCGCCTGGACCGAGAAGGCCACGACGAAGAACAAGGAGAACCTGCAGACGCGGCTGTCCTCCCACGACTCCCGCAGCACCGCCGGCTCCCCCGGCGACCGGTTGTCGCTGGAGGGGGAGAAGACCTTCTGCACCGGCCTGTCCACCGCCGGCGTGGTGCACGTCCTCGCCGACACCCATCTGGACGGCGAACGGCAGGGCCCCACGTTCGTCCGGGTCGGCACCAAGGACCCTCGCGTCCGGATATCGGCCCCCTACCCGCTGCTCGGCCTCCGTGCGTCGGGCACGGCCTCGGTGGAGTTCGACGGCGTCGAACTCACGCGTGCGGACCTGGTGGGCGAGGCGGGCAGCGGCCGGCAGCTGATGGGCCGCAACCACGAGGTCTGCCTCAACCCCGGTCTGCTCGCCCTGGGCGCGGCCGCCGGGGCCTTCGAGGACGCCTGCCTGATGGCGACCGGGCGGCTGCCGGAGACACAGCCCCGCACCGGTGCCGAGCACGTGCGGGCCGCCCTGGCCGACACCCTGGTGCGCGTCGAGACGAGCTACGCCTACGCCGCCCTGGCCGTGGCGGGCAGCGGTCCGGGAGCGTCCCCGGTGACCTCCAGCAAGTTCAAGCTCCAGGCATCCGCGGCGGCGGAGGAGATCACCGCCGCCCTGCTGCACACGGTCGGCTCCCGCGGCTTCCTGGCGTCGTTCCCCCTGGAACGCCGCCTCCGGGACGCCAGGGCCACCGCCCTGATGGGCCCGTCCAACGAACTGATCCGGGACCGGATCACCGACCACCTGCTCACCACCGACGCTCTGCCGGAGGCGGAACATGACCAGCGCTGACCAGATGCGACGGCATCCACGGCCGGCCACCATCGGCGCGGGCTACCTGCACCACTGCATACCGGGCCACCAGAAGTACTTCGAGCGGCTGATGGAGCTCGACGCCCGGGTCGACATGGTCGAGTACCTCGCGGCGCACTTCGCCACCGACCCCGACTACCTGGGGGAGGTCAACGCCTCCACCGCCGGCCTGCCGTCGACGCTGCACAGCTACGAGTACATGCTCGGCTCCGTCGACGACCCCGACCCGGAGACCGTCCGCCGGCTGCAACGGATGGCGGAGGTCTCCAACTGCCTCTGGATCGGCGAGCACGTCGGCATGGTGGGCACCCGGGACACCTATACGGGAACGTTCATGCAGCCGATGGGTACCGACGAGCAGACCCAGGTGTTCATCGACAACCTGCGGGCCGCCAACGAGCAGTCGTCCGTTCCGCTGATCATCGAGAACCAGCCGATGCTGTTCAACCAGATCGGTCCGCGCAGCGTGTGCCAGCAGGTCGCCGACATCGCGGTCGGCGCGGACGCCGGCATCCTGCTCAGCCTCTCCAACCTCGTGATCTCCGACGACTACCACCCCGTCGACTGGGAGAGCGAACTGAGCCGCATCCCGCTGGACCGCGTCTGGCAGGTGCACCTCCCGCTCCCCAACGAGAAGGAACTCGCCGAGCCGGAATACGCCAGGTTCCGCAGGAACGAGAAATGGCACTTCTCCACCCTGGAGCGGCTCTTCAAGGAGAAGGACTTCCGGCCCTCCGTCGTGATCCTCGAAGTCGAGGCCAGCGGCACCCCGTCCCGCCCGGCGCCGGAGCGGACCAAGGAGCGCCTGGACTGGGTCCGCGAACTGATGGCTCCGCAATTCGAAGCAGAGGAGAAGGCGCGATGAGCCTGGCAGGACTCCAGCAACTGCTGACCCGTTCGGTGCGTGACGGCGACTTCCGTCGCTCCGTCCTGCGGCCGGACGGCCTGGAGCGGGCCGCCGCCGAACTCGGCCTCACCGAGGCGGAGAAGGCCCAGTTCGCGAGCATCGACCCGGACTACCTCGAAGGCGTCGCCACGCTCGTCATCAAGCAGCGCATCGTCCGCCGCGAAGCGGAGTTCGGGCTCTTCCTCAACGCGTTGTTCCGCTACACGCCGCGAGGGAAATTCTTCGAGGCGTACCACCAGGCGGTCTCCGTCGGGCAGTTCGGACGCATGGAGGAGCTCCGCCGCTTCGTCGACTTCTCCTTCGACTACGTCGTCGAGAGGTCGCTGCCGGAATACCTGGTGGACCTCCTCCGGTTCTGCAGCCACGTCTGCGAGCTGGCCGAGACCCCCAAGGCGTTCCCCGACGAGCCGGAGGGTGCCGTGCGGGCCAGCAGCACCCTGGTGCTGCGCAAGCCCTACGCCGTCGTCCAGTTCCGCTACGACATGCTGCGGCTCGCGAAGGAGGACGAGGAGTACGGCGCCGACCCGCAGCCCCGCCCCACGACGCTGCTGCTCCAGCGGGACTGGCGGCAGCCCAAGCGATCCCGCGCCTTCGACCTGAGCGACCACCCGCTCCTGGCGGCCCTGACCAGAGGGCCCCTGACGGTGCTGGACGCCGGAGGGGTGCTGCCCCACTTCACCCACGGGTTCGTCAAGGAACTCGTGGAGAGCCTGCACGACCGGCAGATCGTGCACCTGATGCTTCCCCCCGAGCTGGCGGCCTACGGCGGCGCCGACCCGGTGGGGACGACCGAGGAAACCTGACCCCAGGAGGTGAGGGACACCATCTCGCGCGTGTACGGAAAAGCCCATGGCTTGGTCGAGCTGCGTCCCGCAGCCCACCAGATCGCACAAGCGGAACGAAATGAGGAACCTTACATGAGCACCAACACCGTCGACCTCGACTTCGGCCCCGGCACCGTCGTGGCGAAGAACAAGGCGAACTTCGCGGACGACGACTTCGGTCCGGGTACCGTCGTGGCGAAGAACAAGGCGAACTTTGCCGATGACGACTTCGGTCCGGGCACGGTCGTGGCGAAGAACAAGGCGAACTTCGCGGACGATGACTTCGGTCCGGGTACCGTCGTGGCGAAGAACAAGGCGAACTTTGCCGATGACGACTTCGGTCCGGGCACGGTCGTGGCGAAGAACAAGGCGAACTTCGCGGACGATGACTTCGGTCCGGGTACCGTCGTGGCGAAGAACAAGGCGAACTTTGCCGATGACGACTTCGGTCCGGGCACGGTCGTGGCGAAGAACAAGGCGAACTTCGCGGACGATGACTTCGGTCCGGGTACCGTCGTGGCGAAGAACAAGGCGAACTTTGCCGATGACGACTTCGGTCCGGGCACGGTCGTGGCGAAGAACAAGGCGAACTTCGCGGACGATGACTTCGGTCCGGGTACCGTCGTGGCGAAGAACAAGGCGAACTTTGCCGATGACGACTTCGGTCCGGGCACGGTCGTGGCGAAGAACAAGGCGAACTTCGCGGACGATGACTTCGGTCCGGGCACGGTTGTCGCGAAGAACAAGGCGAACTTCGCGGATGACGACTTCGGTCCGGGCACGGTCGTTGCCAAGAACAAGGCGAACTTTGCCGATGACGACTTCGGTCCGGGCACGGTTGTCGCAAAGAACAAGGCGAACTTCGCGGACGACGACTTCGGTCCGGGCACGGTTGTCGCAAAGAACAAGGCGAACTTCGCGGACGTCGACTTCGGCCCCGGCACCGTCGTCGCCAAGAACAAGGCGAACTTCACCGACAGCGACTTCGAGATGCTGTCGCGTGAGCTGATCGCCGCCTGATGACCCGGTCGGCCCGGGGACGCCCCCGGGCCGACCGGCCATCCCCACTCGTCCGTAGCCGCTCACATCCCGCCGCGTCCCGGCACTCCTGGAGCCAGCGTGACCTCGCCCCCTGCCCCCAACCGCAACATCGTCAGGCTCTGGGCAGCCAGCGCGCTGTCCTCCGCATCGACCTGGGTCATGCAGATCAGCCTGTTCATCCAGGTGCTGCACGACTCGTCCCCCGCCGTCCTCGCGGCGGTGGAGCTGGTGGGCACCCTGCCCGCTCTGGCCTTCATGATGGTGGCGGGAACGCTCGCCGACCGGTTCGACGTACGGCGGCTGGCCATCGGGTCGATGGTCGCGCAGGCGCTGTGCGTCCTCGGCATGGCGCTCGCCCTCGACTCGGCCCTCTGGGTCGCCGCGGCGTTCTACGGTCTCCAGGGACTCAGCAACACCTTCTGGCCGCCGGCCCGCCAGCAGTGGCTGTACGGCGTGGTGCCGCCCGCATCGAGGGCGGCCGCCAACGCCAGGATGGGCTCCGTCCAGGGGACGATGACGGTCGTGGGGGCATCGCTCGGGGGCGTGCTGTCCGCCTGGAGCCCCACCGGTGGCATGACGGTCGCCTGCGTCCTGCAGGTCCTGGCGGCCCTGCCGCTGCTGCAACAGGCCAAGAGCCCGCTGACGTATGCGGAGCCCCTTGAGGAGAGCGGCCCGCAGGAGTCCCTGCGCAAGGAACTGACCGCCGGAGTAAGGGTGCTGCGGGACCTGCCGCTGGCGCGCTCGGTCGTGTGGATCGGCATCGCCTGGGGCTGCATCGGCGGCGCCTACGACGTCCTGCTCGCCGCCTACGCCACCGGCCCCCTCGACGGCAGCGGCACGGTCCTGGGCGCGCTGTACGTGATGGACGGCCTCGCCGTCATCGCCGGCACGGTGATAGCGGCCAGGATCGTGCTGCAGCGCCACCTGTCCGCCTATGCGGCGGCCTACATCGTCCAGGGGCTGGCCTGGGGCGCCCTGTTCCTGGCCGGGCATCCCGTCGCCGCACTCGTCCTGCTGGGCGCCATGCGCCTGGCCAGCGGCGTCATCATCGCGCTGGACACCACCGTCCTGCTGGCGACGGTGCCCGCGCACCTCCGCGGCCGGGTCTCCAGCGTCCACATGACCACCTACAGCGGCATGGCTCGGCTCTCGCTCGCCCTCTTCGGCGTCCTGCTCACGGTCTCCGACGTGCGCACCGTCGGCGTCTGCACCGGAGCCGCCTCGGTGGTCCTCGGCGCCCTGTGGTGGTGGCGCCGGGACCGCGAGGCCGAGCGGCGCTACGCGACCGAAGGCGCGGACAACGCCCCCGCCACCACCTGAACCGTCCGCATCCAGCCCTGGGAGGGGCAGTGACCACCCGCACCGACACCGCCCTGCAGTTCCTGGCCGAGCGCGCCAGCTGCCGTGACTTCACCACCGAGCCGCTCGCCGACTCCCTCGTGGACCAGGTGCTGGACGCGGCGGTCCGCGCGCCCACCGCCTTCAACTTCCAGCCCTATTCCTTCATCGTCGTCCGTGACCCGGGGCAGCGCGCCGCGCTCGCCCGGATAGCCGGCGGCCAGCGGCACGTCGTCGACGCGCCGGTCTTCGTCGTGGTGTGCGCGGACCTCCGCCGGATCGAGGAGCTGTGCGACCTCCCGGCCGGCCGGCTGATGGGAAGCGAGCACCCGGACGCCCTGATGACCTCGGTCATCGACGCGTCCATGGCGGGCATGTGCGCGACGCTGGCGGCGGAGGCCCTGGGGCTGGGCGCGGTGATGGTCGGCGGCATCCGCAACGACCCGGGCGCAACCGCCGGACTGCTGGACCTGCCGCCCGGGGTGTTCGCCGTGTTCGGCCTGTGCCTGGGCCGCCCCGCCGCGGGGCGTCCGGCAGCGCGGCCGCGCCTGCGCACCGAACTGCTGGTCCACCGTGAGCGGTACGACGGACGGTCCCGGCGCCTGCCGGCGGACGTCGACGCCACGGGACTCGCCGGCCCGGCCGGTGACGTCACGGCCGACGACCGGGTGGCCTGGCGCGCCCAGATCACCAAGGGCGCCCGCAGCCTCGGCCGCCGCCGCGCCCCGGCCTGGCGGACGCCGGCCACCGAGCCCGTACCGGCCGTACCGGCCACCGGGCCCGCACCCGCCGCCGGCCCGGTTTTGACCACGACCTGAAACGGGCAGCCCCGGACACACCCCGGCGACCGGGTCACGGCCCGCGCCCGGCGCACCGAAGAGACATGAAGGGGGCGGTATGTGCCGCATCATCGGACATCTGGGAGCACGTCTTTCGGCCGAAAGCCTGCGCGCGGCGGCCGGACTCCAGCGGGCGGGCGGCCCCGACGCCCAGTACCTCCTCGCCCGGGACGGCTGGGCGCTCGGCGCCAACCGGCTCGCCGTCATGGCCCCGCAGGGCGGCCGCCAGCCGTACAGCCTGGGCACGGGCATCCACGTCGTCTACAACGGCGAGATCTACAACCACCGCGACCTGCGGCGCCGCCTGGCCGGACTCGGCCATCGCATCGACGACGACTGTGACGGCGCCGTCCTGCCCGCCCTGTACGCCCACTACGGCGACGACTTCGCCGAGCACCTGGACGGCATGTTCGCGATCGCGGTGATCGACCTCCGCAGCGCGCCCCGGCTCGTCCTCGCCACCGACGGCGCGGGCATGAAGCCGCTCTACTACCACTGGGATGCGGCCGCCGAGAGCCTGCGCTTCGCCTCCGAACTGCCCGCGCTGCTCGCCCTGCCGGGCGTGCCCCGGGTGCCGCGCCTGTCCGGACTCGACGACTACCTCACGACCAAGACGCCCTTCGGCGAACGGACGATGTACGAAGAGGTGCGGGTGCTGCCCGCGGCCACCGACCTGGTCTTCGAGCCCGGGCGCGGCATGCGGCTGCACCGCCGCGGCCCCGGCCGCGCGGAGCCGTTCCCCGGCCGGCCCGCAGGACCTCCCGCGACCCTGGAGGCCGCAGGCACGCACGTACGGGACCTGCTGCGCGCCGAGACGGGGCGGCTGGCGCAAGCCGACGCACCCGTGTGCTCCGTGGTCAGCGGCGGCCTGGACTCCAGCCTCGTCACCGCGCTGCTCGCCGAGCGCATCCCCTCACTGCACAGCTTCACCATCTGCTACCGCGGCACGTGGCCGTTCGACGAGCGTGCCTTCGCCGCGGAGGCCGCCCGGCACGCCGGCACGGTGCACCACGAAGTGGAAGCCGACCCGGCCGAGTTCGTGACCCTGCTGCCCGACGTGGTGGCACGGCTCGGGCAGCCGAACGCCGATCCGATCACCGTGAGCAGCTACGCCCTGTTCCGGGCGATCCGGGAAGCCGGATTCACCGTCGCCCTCACCGGTGACGGCGCGGACGAGGTGTTCCTCGGCTACCGCCGCATGCAACAGGCCCTGACCGGCGGCGCCGACTGGCAGGACGCCTACGTCGACTCCCTGGCGGCCGTGCCCGGCGCCCTCCGGACAGAGCTCTACAGCGGCGAGTACCGCGACTGGCTGCGCGCCGCCGGCAGCAGCGAGGACCGGCTGCGCCGCAGGCTCGGGGACCGCCTGGCCGCCCTCCCCGGGGACGGCGCGCCCGGCTCCGCCGCGCTGACCGCCCTGACCGCCCTGGAACTCGACGAGCGGCTCCCCGCCTACCACCTGCGCCGGGTCGACCACCTGTCCATGGCCCACAGCGTGGAGGTGCGCCTGCCCTTCTGCCAGCCCGGCGTCCAGCGCACGGCCACGGCACTGCCGCAGGCATGGAAGCTCACCGCGCGGGACGACAAGCGCGCGCTGCGGGAAGCCGCCCGGGGCCTCGTCCCGGACAGTGTGCTGCAGCGCCCCAAGCAGCCGTTCACCCTGCCGATCACGGCGATGCTGCGCGACGGCCTGCCGCTCATGGAGTACGCCCGCGACCTGCTGGCCCCGGAGGGCATACGCCGGGACGGGCAACTGGACGCGGCCGCCGTCCAGCGCCTGCTGCGCCGTCAGGAGGAGCGGCCCGACGACACCACGGCGCTCGCGGTATGGGCACTGATGATCCACCGGACGTGGCGCGCGCAGCTCGCGGCGCCCGCGCTCGCCGGCTCCCGGGCCTTGTGATGGCGGGCCACCTCGCCGCGGCGCACGGCAGCCCCAGCACCACGCTGGTGCTGCCCGCCAAGAACTTCGCCGACGCCACCCGGGATCCCGGCCTCTTCCTCGCCGAACTCGACCACGTACGGCGCACGCTGCTGCGGGTCGGGCTGGCGGACGTCACCAAGATCGCGCTGATCGGTCCCTCGGCCCGCCCGGGCCACCAGCTGGACTACCGGTTCGTGCAGGTCGTGCCGGGAGCCGATCCCGCCTTCGAACTCCGCGGCAGCTGCGGGCACTCCATCCTGGCCGCCTGCTCGGTGGCGGGCCGGTCGGGCGAGCTCCCGCCGCTCCACCCCGGCCAGCGGATCCGCGTGAACGTCCTCAACAACGGGGACAGCGTCGAGTGCTCGGTGGAGGAGTCCCACCCCGACCGGGAACGCCTGGGGGCGTCCTTCCTCCTCCGTCCGCCCATCCCGCTGGACGACCTCCTGCTGTTCGGCTCGCCCGTGACCGAGCTGCCCCACCGCGGCGGGTCCGTCGAGGTGACGGGTGCCTCCATGGGCAACCCCTACGTCTTCGTCCGTGCGGCCGACCTCGGCGTGCGCGGACCGGAGGAGCTCTTCGCCGCCGACGCCGCCCTGTTCGCGGACCTCTGTGACCTCCGGGAGACCGCACAGGACCGGCTCGGATGGCCCTCCGGGGTCTTCCCGAAGATCGCCGCCCTGCTGCCGCTGGGCCCGGGGCGGCTGGCCGCGAGAGCCGTCTCCGTCCCTTCCTGGCACCCCACGCTGGCCCTGACCGGCGCCGTGTGCCTGGCCGCGGCGGCCCGCGTTCCCGGCTCCCTGCCCCAGCAGCTCGCGGGCCACGCCACCCCGGGCACCCCGGTCGACGCGACCACCGGCACGCTGCGGATCCGCACGCCCGGCCGCTGGGCCACCGTCACGGCCCGCACCGCCGGCACCGACCCCGCCCTGACCGAGGTCGGGGTCCGCGGCACCACCGTCACCTACCTCGGGCCCGCGCCCGTCACCGCGCCGGCCCCCTCCGCACTCCGAGCAAGGCGGTACGCATGACGACAGCAACCGATGCCCACGACCTCGTGGTGGAGGGCGGGACCGTGGTCCTCCCGGACACGGTGCGGGCGGCGGACGTCGCCGTCCGGGACGGCCGCATCGCCGCCGTCCTCCCGCCCGGCACTGCCGGCCCCCGCACCCGCACCGTGGACGCGGCGGGACGCTGGGTGCTGCCCGGCCTGATCGACTCCCACGTGCACTTCCGCACCCCCGGGCTGACCCACAAGGAGGACTGGCCCAGCGGCTCCCGGGCGGCCGTCGCCGGAGGCGTCACCACCGTCATCGACATGCCCAACACGGTGCCCCCGCTGTTCGGCCCCGAGGACCTGGCCGCCAAGCGCGAACTGGTGGCCGGCACCAGCCTGGTGGACTACCGCTTCCACGTCGGAGTGGACCCGGCGGACCCCGGCAGGCTCAAGGAGTTCGCCGGCACGGACGCCGGCTCGGCCAAGGCGTTCCTCGCCGGCCACCACACCGCCCCGCACGTCCTGCACGGGGAGCCCGCGCTGCGCGAGCTCTTCCGGGCGGCGGCCGAGGCCGGACTGCAACTGGTCTTCCACGCCGAGGCGGGCGAGGTCTTCCGCATGCTGGACGACTGGAAGGGCGAACCCCGCCACTGGGCGGACTACGAGCGCCGCCGCCCCCGCACCGGCGCGATCGTCGCCGTGGCCCGGATCGTCGAACTCGTCCAGGAATACGGCGTCCCCGCCCACGTCCTGCACGTCTCCACCCGGGAAGAGGCCGACCTGCTCACCGCGGCCGCCGCGGCCGGCCTGCCCCTCACCTTCGAGGTCACCGGACACCACCTGTCCTTCACCGCGGACGACACCGAGGTCCTCGGCGCACGCATCCGGCTCAGCCCCGCCATCCGGGACCGCGCCGACCAGGACCGGCTGTGGGAGGCCGTGCTGGACGGGCAGGCCGCCACCGTCGGCAGCGATCACGCACCGCACCCCCTGGCCGACAAGCTCAAGCCGACCGCCGACGCCCCGCCCGGCCTCCCCGGTGTGCAGGAACTCCTCCCCGCCCTGTACAGCGGCATGACCCGGCACCTGCCCGGCGCGGACCCGGCACGGCTGCTGCGCACCGTGGCCAGGGTGCTGGCGGAGCGCCCCGCCCGGCTGTTCGGGCTCGGGGACCGCAAGGGCCGGATCGTCGCCGGCGGCGACGCGGACCTGGTGGTCTTCGACCCCGACGCCCTGTGGACGCTCGCCGAGCCCGACATCCAGAGCCTCTGCGGCTGGTCGGCCTACCAGGGCAGGACGTTCCGCGGACGCGTCGAGTCGACCGTCCGCAGGGGCGAGGTGGTCTACCGGCGGGAGGCGGGCCGCGCCGAGTTCGGCCGGCCGGCGGGGCAGTACCTGCCCTGGCACGGGGCCGCCGCCGACGACGCCTGAGAGGACGCCCGGGCTCGAACGGGCACGGACCGCCACGGAACAGCACCAGGATCAGCAAGGAGAGACACATGGCAGACGCCACGGAACGGCCCAAGGACCTGCTCGACGCGATCGGGCGCGAGGCGCTGCTGGCCCAGATCGACGAACGCAGGCCCCGGATCTGGCGCGGCATCGCCACCTCACCGGCCCTCTTCACCTGGGACGACCTCAACGACCTGCTGTCCCGGCAGCCGTTGGAGCCCTCCCGCCTGACCCTGGCACGGGACCGCAGCACCATCCCGCACGAGAGCTACACGCTCCAGCTGCCCAGCTCCCAGCGGCTCAGGAACGTCGTGCCCCAGGCGCTCCACGAACACCTCGCCGAGGGCGCGACCCTGGTGGTGAACGCCGTCGACGAACTGCACGAGGACACCGAGCGCACCGCCGCGGACCTCGAACGCCTCCTCCACACACACGTGGTGACCAACCTGTACGGGAGCTGGACCGGAACCCAGGGCTTCGGCCTGCACTTCGACGACCAGGAAGTCGTCGTCGTCCAGCTCTCCGGACGCAAGCGGTGGCGTTACTACCCGCCCACACGCACCGCGGCGCTGCTGAACGACGTCGTCCGCCCCCCGAAGCCCGTGGGCGAGCCCTACGCGGACGTCGTCCTGGAGGAAGGGGACGTGCTGTTCCTGCCCCGGGGCTGGTGGCACGGCGCGTCGGCCAGTGAGGGCACGCACTCGCTGCACCTGACCTACGCCGCCATCCCCGTCACCGGTGTCGACTTCTTCCGCTGGTTCCTCCGTTCCCTGCCCGCCGAGGAGATCTTCCGCGTCGACCTGCCGCTGCGGGGCTCCACGCAGGAGAGGGACGCCCACGTGCAGCGTATGAAGGAGGTCCTCGGGGAGATGCTCACCCGGCCCGGCCTCACCGACCGGTTCCTGGCGGCCTTCGCCTCGGGCGACCACCGGCGGATGCACACCAACCTCCCCACCGCGGCCGCCGCCGCACCGCCCTCCGGCACCGCCGCCGCCCTGCCCGCCGCCCTGAGGCTGTCCTACGCGCGCGGCCGGATCACCGAGGACGGCCCCGGCGGACGACCGGTGTTCACGGCGGCGGGCAACGAGTGGGAGGTCGGCACGGCCCGCCGCCTGGCCCTGGACACGCTGTGGGACGGCGCCTGGCACACCACCGAGGAGCTCCGGGCCGCCGTACCGGACGCATCCTGGCCGCGCCTGACGGTGTTCCTGGCGGACCTGCTCCACCGCGGGCTCCTCAGCGGCCGCTGAGAGAGAATGCGGTCCCGGACGGCCACGACGTACGACCGGGGGAGGGAGAGCCGGGCATGGACGGGCCGCCGACCACCGCGGGACCACCGGACGCGCTGCGCCGGCGGATCGGACTCCTCGACGCCGTGGTGATCGGCACGGGGTCGATGATCGGCGCGGGAGTCTTCGCGGCCCTGGCCCCGGCCGCCCGGGCGGCCGGCTCCGGGCTGTTGCCGGGCCTGGCCCTGGCCGCCGTGGTCGCCTACTGCAACGCCACCTCCTCCGCCCGGCTCGCGGCCCGCTGTCCGGCCTCCGGCGGCACGTACGTCTACGGCCGGGAACGCCTCGGAGACTTCTGGGGCCACCTCGCCGGGTGGGCGTTCGTGACCGGCAAGACCGCGTCCTGCGCCGCGATGGCGCTCACCGTCGGTTCGTACGTCCTGCCGGGCCGCGAGCATGCGGTCGCGGTCGCCGCCGTGGTGGCGCTGACCGCGGTGAACTACGTGGGGGTGCACCGGTCCGTGCTCCTCACCCGGGTGATCGTCGCCTTCGTCCTCGCCGTGCTCGCCGCCGTGACGGCCGTCTGCCTCGCCTCCGGAGCCTCGGACACGGCCCGGCTGGGCATCGGCGACGACGCCGGCGTCGGCGGGGTGCTCCAGGCGGCCGGTCTGCTGTTCTTCGCCTTCGCCGGATACGCGCGCATCGCCACGCTCGGCGAGGAGGTCCGCGACCCGGCACGGACCATCCCCCGTGCCGTCCCCGTGGCGCTCGGCATCACCCTGGCCGTCTACACCGTCGTCGCCGTCGCCGTGCTCACGGTGCTCGGCCCCGGCGGACTGGCCGTCGCGGACGCGCCGCTGTCCGACGCCGTCCACGCCGCGGGCGCCGGCCGGCTCGCACCGGTCGTCCGGGCCGGCGCGGCCGTGGCCGCCCTGGGCTCGCTGCTCGCGCTGATCCTCGGGGTCTCCCGCACCGTCCTCGCCATGGCCCGCGACCGGCACCTGCCCCACGCCCTGGCGGCCGTCCACCCGCGGTTCGCGGTGCCGCACCGGGCCGAGCTCGTGGTCGGCACGGTGGTGGCGGCGCTGGCGGCGACGGCGGACGTGCGCGGCGCGATCGGCTTCTCGTCCTTCGGGGTGCTGGTCTACTACGCCCTCGCCAACGCCTCCGCCTGGACCCTGTCGCCCGCCGAGGGGCGCCCGCCCCGCCTGATCCCCGCGGCCGGGCTGGCGGGCTGCCTGGCCCTGGCCTTCGCCCTGCCGGTCACCTCGGTGCTCGGCGGCACGGCCGTCCTTGCGGCCGGAGCCGCCTCCTACGGCGTCCGGCGTGCCCTCGCCGCGGGGCGGAGGCCGTAGCGGAGCCGGCACGGCATGACGCGCCGGGGGCTTCGGCGGTGGGGGTCAGCCCGTGGCGCGCAGGAGGCGGTGGGCGGCGTCGCGGAGGTGGCCGACGACCTCCGGGCCGGCGTCGAGGGTGTAGTCGGTGCCGAGCCCGGCCAGGGTCTGTGCGATGCGGGGCAGATGGTCGTCGGAGGCGTCGACGAGGCAGGTGTCGTCGTCGACGGGCCGTATGCGGGGGCCCAGGCCGCGGGTGCGGGCCCGCACGGAGGCGGCGGGGGCCCGGACGGTGGCGACGGCGCGGTGGCGGGTGGGGGCGGCGGACAGCCGGCCGGCGACGAAGGCGGCGGGGTCGTCACCGGGCACCCGGCGGGACGGGACGCGGCGGCCGGTGGGCAGGGCGTCGGTGATCCGGTCGAGCCGGAAGAGGCGCCAGTCGTCCTTGCCGGTGTCGTGGGCCAGGAGGTACCAGAGGTCGCCGGAGGCGACCAGGTGGCAGGGCTCGACGCGGCGTGCGGCGGCCGCGCCCCCGCGGGTGGTGTAGTCGAACGTGAGGATCTCGTGGTCGCGGCAGGCGGCCGCCACGGTGGCGAGCAGGGCCGGGTCGGCGCGCGGGCCCCGCTCCTCCCATGTGATGCCGGTGACGGCCGCCTGGAGGGCACCGACCCGGCCGCGCAGTCGCCGGGGGAGGACCTGTTCCAGCTTGGCCAGGGCGCCCAGGGCGGTCTCCTCGATGCCGCCGATGCCGCCGGCCGCGGTGCGCAGGGCGACGGCGACGGCGACGGCCTCGTCGTCGTCGAGGAGGAGGGGCGGCAGGTCGGTGCCGGAGGACAGGCGGTAGCCGCCGGCGTGGCCGCGCGTGCTCTCGACGGGGTAGCCCAGCTCACGCAGCCGGTCGACGTCGCGGCGGACGGTGCGCACGGTCACGCCGAGCCGGCCGGCCAGGTCGGAGCCGGACCATTCCCGCCGGGTCTGCAGCAGGGACAGCAGGCGCAGCGCGCGGCCGGTCGTATCGGTCGTCATGACACCCACTATGCCGTTCTCAAAGGACATGGATTGTCCTGAAAGGTTCCTAGTGTGGACCTCTCCGCACCCACCAATTCGGGAGGTTCCCCATGAAAATCACCGTTCTCGGCACCGGAGGCGGCGCCCGCGCCCACATCGCGAGGCTCGCGGAGCTCGGCCACGAGGTGCACGTCGGCACCCGCGATCCCGACGCCACCCTGGCCCGCACCGAGCCCGACATGATGGGAAACGCGCCCTTCGGGCAGTGGCTCGCCGACCACTCCGGCATCCGGCTGCACACCTTCGGTGCGGCGGCCGCCGAGAGCGAGTTCGTCATCAACGGCATCGACGGCCACAACGCCGTCACCGCGCTGTCCGCCATCGCCGACCGGCTGGCCGGGAAGACCCTCGTCGACTACGCCGTGCCCTACCTCTACAACCCCGAGGTCGAGCACCCCTGGCCGACCCCGTGGGGTGTCATGCCGAAGCTCGACCCGTGCGACACCGACAGCCTCGCCGAACAGATCCAGCGCGCCCTGCCCGCGACCAAGGTCGTCAAGTCCTTCGTCACGCAGGAGCAGGAGACCGTCGTCCACCCCGGGGCGGTCGGCGACGGCGACCACACCATGTTCGTGGCCGGTGACCACGCGGACGCGAAGCAGCAGGTCACCGAGCTGCTGAAGTCCTACGGCTGGCACGACGTCCTCGACGTCGGCCCCCTCGTCTGCGCCCGCGGCATGGAGATGTACGCCCACATGCACTCCGCCATCGGCTTCGGCCTCGGCTTCGGCACCCGCTTCGGCATCAAGGTCGTGCGCTGAGGGCCGTACCGCCGAGGCCCCTAACTCGTCCCTCCGGACCTCTTGACTTCGGACAAATGCGGAGGAAAATTGCCATTACACCAGACAACCGGTGAGAGCCGCACCTGATCGGTGGAGACGTCCATCGGCCCGAGTGACCCCCATCTCGGCAAACTGGCTAGGCCCCCGGAAGGCACCGATCGAGGCCGGAGAGCTCAGCGACGACTGGGAACTCGCGGATCGAGAGGAAGAGCGCCGGGGGCTGCTGCATGCCCGCGGGCACCGCACCGCCGCTTCAGGAGACGGCCAGGGCTCAGCCCTCCACCGTCTGCACCTGCGGCGGGTGGCCGTTCCAGGTGACGAACACCGAGGTGGTCCGGGCGTCGCTCACGAAGTCCACCCGGATCCAGGCGCTCTGCTTCCACACCCGCATCTGCCAGCCCTCGTCCGGCGCCGCCGAGACGAGCGTGGCCGCGCCCGGGCCCAGATCGAAGACCGCCCGCCCGCCCCTGACCGCGAAGCTCTTCACCTCGCCGCCGCCCGGGGGCGGTGGGGCACCCGGCTTCCGGGACGCCCCGGGGGTGGCCGCCGGGGAGCGTTCGGCGGACGGCGCCGCGGTGGCCGGCGCCGGCAGCGAGGGCGAGGAATCCGGCGGCCCGGAAGCCCGGGCCGACGAGGCCGGCTCACCGATCGAGGCCGGCTCACCGACCGCCGGGGCCGCCGAGCCGGAGATCGGCAGCGCGCGCGGCGGCTCGTAGGCCGTGCCCGCCAGGACCGTACGCACCCCGTACCAGGACACCGCCATCGCGGCCGCGGTCGCCAGCGCCCACGCCAGGGCATGCATGATTCCTCGCCTCACCTGGCTCATAGTGCCTCACCCGTATGGCGTACGGTGCGGGCCATGGCAAGACTGCTCGTGGTCGAGGACGACCCGTTCGTGCGCTCCGCCCTCATCCGCCAGTTGACGGAGGCTTCGCACACCGTGCGCAGCGTCGGCACGGCCCTTGAGGCGCTGCGCGAGGTGGCGCAGGTCGGCTTCGACCTCGTCGTCCTGGACCTGGGACTGCCGGACCTGGACGGCGCACAGGCGCTGAAGATGCTGCGCGGCATCACCGACGTGCCCGTCATCGTCGCCACCGCGCGGGACGACGAAGCGGAGATCATCCGGCTGTTGACCGACGGAGCCGACGACTACCTGGTCAAGCCGTTCTCCGTGGCCCACCTGACCGCGCGCATGGCCGCCGTGCTGCGCCGCGCGGGCGGCGGGGCCGTGGCGGGCGAGCCGGCGCCGTCCGACGTGCTGTGCGTCGGCGGCCTGAAGGTCGACCCGTTACGGCGCCGGGCCGAACTGGACGGGACCGCACTGGACTTGACCCGCCGCGAGTTCGACCTGCTGTCCTACCTGGCCGGCCGCCCCGGCGTCGTCGTGCCGCGCAAGGAACTCCTCGCCGAGGTCTGGCAGCAGTCCTACGGCGACGACCAGACCATCGACGTACACCTCTCCTGGCTGCGCCGCAAACTGGGCGAGACCGCCGCGCATCCGCGCTACCTGCACACCGTGCGCGGCGTCGGGGTCAAGCTGGAGCCCCCGTCCGCGGTGCCGCCGGAGCCTCCGACGCACCCGCCGACCGCCCTGGAACCCCGGTGAGATGGGCGCTCGTCAAGGTCTCGCTCGCCGTCACCGTGATGGTGGTGCTGGCCTTCGCCGTGCCGCTCGGGCTGGTGGTCAAGGAACTGGCCCGCGACCGGGCGTTCGCCGATGCGGAGCGACAGGCGGCCCAGATCCGGCCGGCGCTCGCCATCACCACCGACCGCGACCAACTCGAACGGGCCGTCGCCAGCTCGCAGGCGGGCGGTGACGGGCGGATGGCCGTTCACGTACCGGGCGGTGGCACCGCGCACCCCGGCACGGACCACGGTCCGCAGGACGTCCCGGACCCGCGCGAAACCCGTGGCCCGCACGGGGCCTACGACATCGGCCGCTCCCGTGCCCTCCCGCGCGACGTGGAGACGGCCCGCCGCGGCCGTTCCGCCGTCACCTCCGTGGCCGGCGGCTACGCGCTGCTCCAGCCGACGGCCCTGAGCAGCGGTGAGTTCGCGGTGGTCGAGGTCTACGTCCCGCACCGCGCCGTCGGCAACGGCGTCACCACCTCCTGGCTGATCCTCGCCGCGGTGGGCCTCGGCCTGATCGTCGGCTCCGTCGCCACCGCGGACCGCCTCGGCCTGCGCCTGGTGCGCCCGGCGGAGCGGCTCGCCAGGGCCGCCGGAGCGCTGGGGGAGGGGAAGCTGGGCGTGCGCGTGCGCGAGGACGGCCCGGCCGAACTGCGTTCCGCCGCGGTGGCGTTCAACTCCATGGCCGACAAGATCGTGCAGCTGCTCTCCAACGAACGCGAGCTCGCCGCCGACCTCTCGCACCGCCTGCGCACCCCCCTCACCGTCCTCCGCCTCAACGCCGCCTCGCTCGGCGACGGCCCGGCCGCCGACCAGACCCGCGCCGCCGTCGCCCAGCTGGAACGCGAGGTCGACCAGCTGATCCGCGCCGCCCGCGAACAGGGCGAGCGCGCGGAACGACCCGCCCTCGGCTGCGACGCCTGCGAGGTGATACGCGACCGGATGGACTTCTGGTCCGCGCTCGCCGAGGACGAGGGGCGCACGGTACGGCTCGCGGGCGTCGACACGGCCGTACGGGTCCCCGTCGCCCGCCCCGAACTCGTCGCCGCGCTGGACGCGATGCTCGGCAACGTCTTCCGCCACACCCCCGAAGGCACCGCCTTCGCGGTGGACGTGCACCACAGCGAGGACGCCGTGCTCGTGCTCGTCTCCGACGCGGGCCCGGGCATCCCCGACCCGGACGCCGCCCTGCGCCGCGGCCACGGCGCCGGCGGCCCCGGCTCCACCGGCCTCGGCCTGGACATCGTGCGCCGCGTCGCGGAATCCACGGGCGGCGACGTGCGCATCGGACGCTCGGTGCTGGGCGGAACGGAGGTGCGGGTGTGGCTCGCACGCGACGGCTCCGGCCCCCGGCGCACCCCCCGCCGCCGCGTCCGCCGCCGCCTCCTCGCCGCGCGTCCGCGCGGTAAGGAGGCCAGGACCCTATGAGGGCGGAGTGGGCGGGGACGGGCGTCAGGGGCGATCAGCCATACCGCGCGTGCGGCCTCCTGGCCGACCCGTTCCGCCGTCGGCCAGCCACTCGTCCATGATCTCGCCGAGCCGGTCACCGTGCCGTGCGGTCAGCCGGCGCTACGCCGGAGCGTGCTTTCTGAGCCCCCGGTTAGCGCTTCCTTAAGAGCACCATAAATAGCCGGGCCCTCCTCGTGATTCGGCGATTGGTCCGATTCGTTCTCGCTAGCGTGCTGCCGCGTCAGTCCCCCACCACACGACAGGCAGGTACGCGATGGGTTCCTCCGCACATCGCCGGCGAGTGAGCCGCAAGGCGAAGCTGGCCGGGGTCGGTGTCGTCGTGGCGTTCGCCACGGGCGCCGCCTTCACGCTCACCGGGACCGCGAGCGCCGCTCCGGTCGGCGCGGCCTTTTCCCGGACCGGTTCCTGGGCGGGCGGATACACCGGGCAGTTCGTCGTCACCAACGGCACAGGCAAGGCCCTGAACGGCTGGACGCTGACGTTCGAGCTCCCGGCCGGCACGAAGATCACTTCGCTGTGGAACGGCAAGCACACCGTCAGCGGCCGCAGCGTCACCGTCGAGCCGGAGAGCTGGAACGCGGCCCTCGCCCCCGGCGCCTCCGTGACCGTCGGCTTCGTCGCGGCCGGGGAGGGGACGGGCACCGGCCCCGTCAGCTGCCGGATCACCAACGGCAGGTGTTCGCTCGACGGAGCTCCCGACCCGCAGCCCACCCGGCCGACCGAGCCCACCCGGCCCACGCGGACCCCGCAGCCCGGCAAGCCCACGCCCGGTACGCCCCGGCCGCAGCCGACCCCGACCTCCCCCGCCCCCGGCGGTGCGAACGCCGCCTTCGCCCCGTACGTCGACACCTCCCTCTACCCCGCGTACGACCTCCTCGCCACCGCCCGGAAGACGGGCGTGAAGCACTTCAACCTCGCCTTCATCACCTCCGGTGGCGGCTGCACGCCCAAGTGGGGCGGCGTCACCGACCTCGGCAACGACGCCGTCGCCGCCCAGATCGGCCGGCTGCGCGAGGCGGGCGGCGACGTGCGGGTCTCCTTCGGCGGGGCGGCCGGGTCCGAGCTCGGGCTGGCCTGTTCCTCCGCCGACGAGCTCGCCGCCGCCTACGGCAAGGTCGTGGACACGTACAAGCTCACCAAGGTCGACTTCGACATCGAGGGCGCCGCCCTGCCCGACACCGCCGCCAACACCCGCCGCGCCCAGGCCATCGCCCGGCTCCAGACGAAGCACCCGGGCCTCGACGTCTCCTTCACGCTGCCCGTGATGCCCACCGGGCTCACCCAGGACGGCGTCGGCCTCCTCGGGAACGCCAAGAAGAACGGCGTCGCCCTGTCGGCGGTCAACGTCATGGCGATGGACTACGGCTCCTCCTTCAACGGCGACATGGGCCAGTACGCCATCGACGCCGCCACCGCGACGCAGGCCCAGGTCAAGGGCGTGCTCGGGCTGAGCGACGCGGCCGCCTGGAAGGCCGTCGCGGTCACCCCGATGATCGGCGTCAACGACGTCGCCACCGAGGTCTTCACGGTCGGCGACGCGTCCCGGCTGGCGGCGTTCGCCCGGTCCAAGGGGCTCGGCTGGCTGTCCATGTGGTCCGCTGCGCGCGACAAGCCCTGCCCGGGCGGCCCGCAGAACTCCGCGTCCGCGACGTGCAGCTCGATCCAGCAGGACGAACTCGCCTTCACCAAGGCGTTCGCCACCCGCTGAGCCCGCCCCCGTCCCCCCACCAGCCCCCCACACCGCCCCGCACGCCCGGCACCCCCCACCTCGCGCCGGCGTGCGGGGCACCCCCCGCCTCCTAGGAGAACCCCATGCGCATGCGCCACCAGGCCGTACGGATATCCCTGCTCGGCCTCGCCCCCCTCGCCCTCACCGCGCTGACCGCAGGCCCGGCCGAGGCGCACGGCTCCATGACGGATCCGGTCAGCCGCGTGTCCGCCTGTTTCGCCGAGGGGCCGGAACACCCCCGCTCGGCCGCCTGCAAGGCGATGGTCGCGGCGGGCGGCACCCAGCCGCTCTACGACTGGAACGAGGTCAACATCGGTGACGCCGCCGGACGGCACCGCCAGATCATTCCGGACGGCAAGCTGTGCAGCGCCGGCCGCGCCAAGTACAAGGGCCTGGACATGGCACGCTCCGACTGGCCGGGCACGAAGCTGACATCGGGGAAGCACACCTTCCGCTACCGGGCGACCGCCCCGCACCGCGGCACGTTCGAGCTGTACATCACCAAGGACGGCTACGACCCGAAGAAGCCGCTGAAGTGGTCGGACCTGGAGGCGAAGCCCTTCGCGAAGGTCACCGACCCCACGCTGCGCAACGGCAGCTACGTCTTCGACGGGACGATCCCCAAGAAGTCCGGCCGCCACCTCGTCTACAGCATCTGGCAGCGCTCGGACAGCCCCGAAGCCTTCTACACCTGCTCCGACGTCGACCTCGGCGGGGGAGTGCCGGCCACCAAGTCCCTGGCCGCCGCCGGTGCCGCCGCCGACACCGCCGCCGGTGCCGCCGCCGATGTCGCGTCCGCCCCCAGCGAGGAGCAGATCGCCGCGGAGGCCGGCAAGTCGACGGTCTCCCACGGCGGGCACGGTGGGGACGCCGGCGACACCCCCGGCGAGACAGGGCACGGCACGACCGGGCACGGCACGACCGGGCACGGCAAGAACGAACACGGTGAGAGCGCGCACGTCGCCGACGGGCACGCGCCGCACTCCGCGGGTCAGGCCGCCAACGCCCCCGCCGCGCAGGGCGGACACCTCGCCGAGACCGGCGGTGACGACCGCACGGCCCTGCTGGCCGTCGGGGGCGCCGGTGTCCTGGCGGCCGGTTCCGCAGTCCTCTTCCTGACCGCCCGCCGGCGCTCCGCGCGCAACCGCGCCTGAGACCGGCCGGAAGTCGCCGTCCGGCGGACCGCCCCGGCGGTCCGCCGGGGGCAACGGATGAGGCCCCGGCTCTTGCCGCTGCCGTCGGGGGCTGAGTAGCATCCCGCTGCTGGCCGGGCCAACGAGCATGGATGTGGCCCCAGTTGAACCAGAAGCCCCGGAGTCGTCCGACGCGTTCCGGGGCTCGCCTTCGGTATGCCTTCCCCCGAGCGCAAGGCAGACGCGTGAAATTCACCGACATGTACGGCTTGAACGCACACCCGGGAATCCTCACCGTCTGGCGGCCGGAGCCGGGAGGCGGCCGGGGCGCCCGCTGGAGACGGGACGGCCGGCCCCCGTCGTACGCGCAGGAGGCACACCTCGTGCGTTCGCTGGCGGCGGCCGCCCCCGCCTCGCCCTCCTGGCTGGCCGCCGCCTTCGAGCTGCCCGGCGAGGTGCGCGCCGTGGCCCTGGAGGAGGCACTGCTGCGCTGGATCGACCGGCACGAGTCGCTGCGCAGTCGCCTGGTGCCCGAGGGCGCCCGGCTGCGCCGCGAGACGCTCGCCCCCGGGGCGGTGCGCATCCGGCGGTCCGCTGCCGGGCCGTGCCTCGGCGACCGGGAGGCGGCCCGCCGGCTGGAGGAGCTGTTCGACCGGGAGACGGACCCGCTGGGCTGGCCCTCGTACGTCTTCGCCACCGTCGCGCACGCCGGTTCCACCACGCTGTACGTCGGGGCCGACCACGCCAACGTCGACGGCTACTCCATCCTGCTCGTCGCCTACGAGATCCGGGCGCTGTACGCGGCGGCGGCCCGCGGCACCCGGGCGGACCTGGGCCGGGTCGGCAGCTTCCTGGACTTCGCCCGGAGCGAGCGCGCGGGCGCGGCCCTGGTCGACGGCACTCACGAAACGATTCAGCAGTGGCGGGACTTCGTCGCCGGGAACGGTGGCGAGCTGCCCGCCTTTCCCGCGTCCCTCAGGGGCAAGGACGCGCCCGACGGCGGTGAGGACGCACCCGCCGGCAGGAACGCCTCCCCCGTCGCACCCGCGCCCGCGTGCGTCGCCCAACGCGGCGGGCTGGAGTGGCTCCTCGACGCCGAGCAGGCGCGCGCCTTCGACGCCCTGTGCAGGCGGGACGGCGGGAACCTCTTCGCCGGGCTGCTGGCCTGCCTGGCGTCGGCCGGCCATGCGAGCGCCGGTCACGGCGGGCACGCCGGAGAGTTCCGCACCCTCGTGCCCTTCCACACGCGCAGCCACCCCCGTTGGGTGCGGTCGGTGGGCTGGTACGTGGGGCTGGCACCGCTGCGGTTCGCGGTCCGGGCCGGGGACCGTTTCACGGAGCTGATGGCGGGGGCCGTACGGGCGCTCGACAAGGCCCGGCCGATGGCCGCGGTGCCCTTCGCCAGGGTCGCCGAAGTGCTCGGCGCCCCCCTCGAACCGCGCTTCATGGTCTCGTACATGGACATGCGGCTGGCCCCCGGTGCGCGGCAGTGGGGCGAGTGGGGCGCGGCCGCGCTGCGCAGCCGCCGCACGCACCCCCACGAGGTCTACTTCTGGATCAACCGCACCTTCGAGGGGATCTACCTGAGCTTCCGGTACCCGGACACCGCACGCGGACGGGCCGAGGTGCCGCGCTACGTCGACGAGGTCCGCCGCGCCGTGACCCGGGTCATCGGCGCCGAGGACGTACGGGACACACGACGTGCGTGCGGTGCACTGGACGGACGAGACGGACGAGACGGACGAGACGCGCGAGACACACGAGACGGCCGGGAGGCAGCGGTATGCGGATGACGCCGATCGACGAGTACGTTCCCGACCCCGGCGAGCTGGTCGAATTCCGCATACCCGCCCCGGTCCTGGCGGTCGCGGCCGAGGCGCCCGAGCATCCGGCGCCGCCCTCGTACGTGCAGGAGAACCACATCCGGCGGCTGCTGGCCAACCGGGCGGCGGGCCGGCCGCAGTCGCCCTGGCTCGGCGTCGCCTTCGACCTGCCCGGCAGGCTGGACACCACGGCCATGGCCGCGGCGCTCGCCACGTGGGTGCGGCGCCACCCCACGCTGCTGACCTGGTTCGCGGTGGACGGCGACCGGTTGCGCCGGCACGCCGTGCCCGCCGGGGCGGTGGCGGTCGAGCCCGTCTCCTGCGGGCGGTACGACTCCGCGGCGGCCGTCCGCGACCACCTGAAGGAACGATTCGACGCCGGGACGAGCCCGCTGGTCTGGCCACCGTTCGTGGCGGGCGCGGTCCTCCCGGCCCACGAAGCGGACCGCGAGGCGGACGCCGCCACCGACGCGGGCGCGGACGCCGACGCCGCCGACACCGGCCACGACGCGCACGACGGCGGTACGTCGACCGTCTGGATCGCCGTCGACCACAGCCACACCGACGGCTACTCGACCCTGCTGCTCTTCTCCGAGCTGCGCGCCCTCTACGAGGCCGAGCTCGCCGGAACCGACGCCCCGTTGCCGGCCGCCGGCAGCTACGTCGACCACTGCGCGCTCGACCGCGACCGCGCGGCCCTGGTGGGGCTCGACGCGCCGGAGGTACGCCGCTGGGTGGAGTTCTTCAGCGCCGGACCGCCCCCAGGCTTCCCGCTCGACCTGGGGCTGGCGCCGGACGCGTCCCACCCGAGCGTCTCCGTGGAGGCGGACCTCTTCGACGCGGCGGAGGGCGAGGCGTTCGCCGCGGCGTGCAAGACGCACGGTGCGGGCTTCCTGGCCGGGGTGCTGGCCGCGCTCGCCGTCACCGGCCACGAACTGGGCGGGCCGGCCGACTACCGGGCGCTGACCGTCGTCCACACCCGCGACGAGCGGCGCTGGCAGCACACCCAGGGCTGGTTCATCAACCTCGTGCCGGTCGAGTTCACCGCCAAGGGCACCTTCGGCGAGGTCGTCGCCGAGGCCGGCCGGGCGGTCGCCGCGGCGCGCGAACTGGCCGGGGTGTCCCCGCTGCGCGTCCTGGAACTGCTGCCCGGCATGACCGGCGCCGTACAGCCCGACGCGGCGGCCGTGCTCCCCATCGTCTCCTACCTCGACTGCCGCCACGTGCCCGGCTCCCGCGACTGGGCCGCCGCGAACTGCCACGGCCTCGTCGGCCCCGGCCACAGCCGGAACGTACCGGTGTGGGTCAACCGCCTGTGGGACCGCACGTACCTCAAGTCCCGCTACCCCGACACCCCCGCCGCCCGCGCGAACGTGCCGCGCTTCATGGCCCACCTGCGCCAGGTGCTGCGCACCGTCGCGCTCACCGGGGACCGGCCGTGCGCCTGACCACGATCGACCGCTACCTGCCCGAACCGGGCCGCGTCGTGGAGTTCGTGCCGTCGGCCGCCGCGCTGGCCGTCGCCGAGGGGGCGGCCGCCTCGGCCGTCCCGCCCTCCTTCAACCAGCGCTTCCACTTGGCGGGTTCCACCGGCAACTGGCTCGGCTGCGCCTTCGACCTCCACGGAACGGTGGACGTCGAGGCGCTCCGGGCGGCCCTCGAACGGTGGGTGCGCCGGCACGGGACGCTGTGCAGCGGGTTCCGGGCGGGCGGCGAACGGTTCCTCGTGCCGGCGGAGCGGACCGAGCTGGTCGCCCGGGACGCCGGGGAGTCCGGCGGACCGGAGGAACTGCGGGCATGGCTGGCCGGCCGGCTGGCGGCCGCCTGCGGGCGGCTGGGCTGGCCGTCGTACCTCTTCCTCGTCGTCCTGCGGCCCGGCGGCGGCACGGTCTTCTGCGGCTTCGACCACGCGCACGTCGACGCGTACTCGCTGGCCATCGCGGTGCACGAGCTGCGCGAGAGCTACGCGGGGCGGCCGCTGCCGGCCGGCGTGGGCAGCTTCGTCGACCACTGCGCCCGGGAACAGGCCCTCGCCGCCGGGCCGCCGCCGGCCGCCTCGGACCCACGGGTGCGCGGCTGGGCGGCGTTCTTCGCCGCCTGCGGGGGCACCACGCCGTCCTTCCCCGCCGCGTTGGGGGAGCCCGCCGCCCAGGACACGGACGTACGCCGGCTGCTGGACGCCGCCGGTGCCGACGCGCTGGAGGCGCACTGCCGGGCGGCCGGGGGCGGTGCCTTCGCCGGGCTGCTCACCGCCTTCGGGCTGGCGGGCCGTTCGCTCGGGGCGGGGGAGGAACTGCGGCTGTGCGTACCGCTGCACACGCGGGACGAGGAGCGGTGGGAGCGGGCGGTGGGCTGGTTCACCACGGTCGCGCCCATGACGGTGGACGTCACGGGCGTGACGACGGCCGTCGACGGCGCCGGCCGCGTCCGCTCCGCCTTCCGCGAGGCCCGGCGGATCGCGTCGGTGCCGGTCGCCCGGCTGCTCGGGACCCTGGAGCGGAATGGTGAGTTCCGGCGGGTCGGGGACGACGTGTTCATGGTCTCGTACGTCGACTACCGGCGGCTGCCCGGCGCGGCGGACCACATCGCGTGCCGGGCGCACCACGTGAGCGGGGTGACGGTGGCCGACGACGCGCAGTTCTGGCTGGCGCGCACGCACGAGGGGCTGTTCCTGCGCTCGCGCCACCCGGGCACGGCGGTGGCGCGGGCCGTCGTCGGGGAGTTCACGGATGCGGTGACCGCGGTGGTCAGGGAGGCGGCGGACGGCCGCCGGGCGGGATCGCGGCGAGGCGCAGCCCGCCGGCGGTGATGGTGTCGCTCGTGACGAGGGCCTGTTCCGCGTCGACGTCGGTCATGAAGACGAAGGGCGGGACGACGGGCGGCACCGGTAGCGTGTCAGGGGTGAACGTCAGGCACACCAGGCCCTGGACGCAGCCGCTGAACCGGGTGAGGTAGAGCGTCACATCACCGCTGAGCCGCAGGTCGGCCACGTCGAGGGCGTACTCGTCGCCGCCGTCGTGGGTCCGCAGCCGGTAGCGGGCGAGCGAGGCCGCCCGCATCCTCAGCACGATGACCTTCAGCGGCCCGTGGGCGGTGTCCACCTGCTCCACCCCGGAGAGGGTGAAGCCGGTGGGCGTGAAGCGCGTGGTGCTCACCGTGGGGGGCGTAGGCGCCGCCGGCGCGGAGCCCGGTGCGGGTGCCGGGGCCGGCGCGGGGTTCGCTGCCGGTGCCACCTGCGGTGGGCCGGCCACCGTACGCGTCGCCCGCGTGGGGTTCGTTGCCGGTGTCGCCTGCGGTGGGACGGCCACCGAGGCCAGCAGCACGACGGGCAGCGCGGCGGCCAGGGCCTTGGGAGGGCTGCCGGGGGGCGGGGGTGGCGGCACGGAAGGGGCGGCCGGGGCCGTGGCCCCCTCGGGCGCCGGCCCGTCGAGTACCGCACGTTCCCGTGCTGTCCGGTCCGGTGCCGGCCTGTCGAGCGCGGGCCCGTCGTGCGTCGCCTCGCCCGGTGCCGGCCCGTCCTGCGGGGTACCCGGCGTCCATGCGAAGCCCATGGCGCCGCCGGCGATGCCGAGCAGGGCGCCGACGAAGAAGCCGCCCAGGTTGCTGGCGGCGAAGGAGACGACGGCCAGGATCACGGCGTGGATGCCGACGTAGTGGCGGGTGTGCGGCAGAAGCCACAAGAAGAGGCCGGCCGCGGTGAGCGCGGCCCCGATGCCGAGGGCCGCGATGCCGCCGAGGCCCAGACCGAGCAGCACCCGCCACGGGGCGAGGGGGACGGCGAGCAGTTCGGCACCGGCAAGGATCAGCAGGGCGCCCGCCCAGAACGGGCGTGTGCACCGCCAGCCGCGCAGGGCCCGCCGGGCCCGTGCCGCGCCCGGGCCCCGCACAGCCCGCAGGCCCCGTCCGGCCGGTTCGGCTCGTGCCGCCCGTTCGGCCCACCGACCTCGTACGGCCCGTGCCGCCCATCCGGCTTGCCGCCCCCGTCCGGCCCATGCCGCCCCTGTGGTCTGCAGCCCCCCTCCCGCCCGCCGGGCCGGTCCGGCCCGCAGCCACCGTCCGCCCCGCCGCGCCCCTCCGGCCCCGGCCCCGGCCCCGCGCGCCGCCTTCAGAAGCACTGCCCGCCGTTCAGGTTCACCGAGAGTGCGAGTCCCTTGAGATGGAAGTCGCCGCCGGTGGCGGACCAGGCGTGGGACCTCACGCCGGTCACCGAGACGTCCGCGGCCTGGAGGCCGAACTGGCCCGGGCGGCCGCGGATTCCGGGGACCCGGTCCAGCGTCGAGGCGTCCCGGCCGATCTGGACCTCGCCGAACCGGGCGTCGCCCACCAGGTCCTGGCCGTGGATCACCAGGTGGTCCACCGTGACATCCCCGGCGGCACCGCCCGCCGTCAGCTTGAACACGACCGTGCCCAGGGGCGTGTCGACCTTCGCCGCCTGGCAGATGTCCGACAGCGTCGCCCTGCCGATGCCCAGCAGGGCGCCCGGGTGTCCCTCGCCGTCGGCGGAGCGGCCGACGTCGACGAACGAGGCCAGACCCTTGCTCGTCAGCTGCCCGGACGAGACCTGGAACGCCGTGCCCGAGACGGCGAACGACGCCGCCAGCACGCCCTCCGCCATGGCGACGGACATCGCCGCGACGGCCGCCACGGCGGGCAGGGCCACCAGGGCGGCCTTCCGCCAGACGGTCCGCCCCTCGGGCGGCCCGCTCCGGCCGCCGGCTCGGCTCATGCCCCGGCCCCCCTCTCGCTCCGCACCCCAGGCTGGATGCCCAGCAAGCCGGAGGGCATCCACGGATGCCGTCCCACCCACTCGAAAGAGGTCGCCCGGAGTCTCCACCGGGCACTCAAGTCCCCTCCCTCACGCGGTGGTTGCCGGAAAATCGTGCGTGTTTTCGCGCCCTTCATGCGAAGGGGTTACCGTCCGTTTGCGCCCATTCCAGACGGTTAGTGATATCAGCGCCGCGTCGCGATCGATTGGTTCCCGGAAAGGGCTGAGAAACCATGGGCGTTGACGGATACGGCACGGTCTCCTACGGCACGGTTCCCCCCGACGGCCTGATCGCGGTGGTGGGCGCCTCCTGCCGCCTCCCCGGGGGGATCACGGATCTCGCAGGGTTCTGGCAGGCCCTGGACGAGGGCCGTGACCTCATCACGAACGTGCCGGCCGACCGCTTCGACACCACCCGGTTCGTGGACCCGTCGATGCCGCGCCCGGGCAAGAGCTACACCGACGCCGGCGGCTTCCTCGACGACATCGCCGGCTTCGACGCGGACTACTTCGGCATCTCGCCCAAGGAAGCCGCCCAGATGGACCCGCAGCAGCGGCTGCTGCTGGAGCTGGCGGCCGAGGCGTGCGACGACGCGGGCATCGCCCCGGCACGGCTGGCCGGCTCGGACACGGCCGTCCTCGTGGGCATTTCCGACCACTCCTACGGCGCGCTGCAGCTGCTCATGACGGAGACCGTCAACGCCTACACCATGTCCGGGGCCGCCTCCTCGATCGCCGCCAACCGCATCTCGCACGCCTTCGACCTGCGCGGCCCGAGCCTGGCCGTCGACACGGCCTGTTCCTCCTCGCTCGTGGCGCTCGTCCAGGGCTGCCAGCTGCTGCTGGCGGGCGCCGGACGCGCCGCGCTCGTCGGCGGGGCCAACCTGCTGCTGAGCCCCTATCACTTCGTGGGCTTCTCCCAGGCGTCCATGCTCTCCCCGACCGGCAGGTGCCGGTCGTTCTCGGCCGGTGCCGACGGCTACGTGCGCGCCGAGGGCGGCGGCATGGTCCTGCTGAAGCGACTGGCCGACGCCCTGGCCGACGGCGACCGCGTCCACGGCGTGATCGTCGGCAGCGCGTCCAACAGCGACGGGCGGACCCCGGGCCTGTCCCTGCCCCGGGTGGAGGCCCAGGAGGGCCTGCTGCGGCAGCTCTACGACCGGTGCGGCATCGCCCCCGACGACGTCGCCTACCTGGAGGCGCACGGCACCGGCACCCCGGTCGGCGACCCCGCCGAGTGCGAGGCCATCGGCCGGGCCCTGGGCAGCCGTCGTACCCGGGCCGACCTCCCGATCGGCTCGGTCAAGTCCAACCTCGGGCACCTGGAGCCCGCATCGGGCATGGCCGGGCTGCTGAAGGGGCTGCTCGTGCTGCGGCACGGCGTCATCCCGCCGACCCTGCACGCCCAGCCGCCCAGCCCCCACGTCGACTTCGCCGCCCTGCGCCTCGCCCCCGCGGTGGAACACCGGGCCGCCCCCGACGGCGCCCGGGGCGTGGTCGGGGTCAACTCCTTCGGCTTCGGAGGGGCCAACGCCCACGTGATCCTCGCGGCGCCCCCGCCGGTCGCCGCCCGGACCGTCGCCCCGCCGCAGGAGGCGGAGCGCCCCGTCGTCGTCTCGGCACGCTCCCGGGACGCGCTCGCCGAAGCGGTCCGGCGCACGGCCGCCCGCCTGGAGCACGCCGCCGACGAGGAGTTCTACGACCTCGCGTACACCTCCTGCCTGCGGCGCGGCCGCCACCCGCACCGCGCCGCCGTGCTCGCCACCGGCCCCGCCGAGGCCGCGGCCCGGCTCACCCGCCTCGCGGACCGACTGGCACCGGCCGAGCCCGAGGCCCCGCCGGACGGCCCCACGGCACCGGAGGGGCCCGAATCCACCACGGCACCGGAGGCCACCGGCGCCCCCACGGCACCGGAGGCCGTGGACGCGCACGCCGCTCCCGAGCCAGCCGACGCGCCCGCGGCGCCCGCGGCCGCCGCTGCCGAAACCGGTCCGGCCACCGCCGGTACCGGTGTGGCGCCCGCCGCCGAGGACGACGCGTCCGCCGCCGACGCCACGGCCCTGGCCCAGGGCGTCACCCGCGGCCGCATCGTGTTTGCGTTCTCCGGCAACGGCGCCCAGTGGGCCGGCATGGGAGCGGACCTGCTCGCCGGCGACCCCGTCTTCCGGGAGGCCGTCGAGGCCGTCGACGCCCTGCTGGCCCCCCACACCGGCTGGTCGGTGGCCGAGGCCCTCACCGACCCCGCGCTCGCCGCGCGCATGGCCGCCACGGAGGTCTCCCAGCCCCTGCTGTTCACCGTCCAGGTGGCCCTGACCGAGGTGCTCAGGCACCGGGGCGTCGAGCCGGCCGCCGTCGTCGGGCACAGCGTCGGCGAGATCGCGGCGGCGTACGTGGCGGGCGCGCTCACCCTGGCCGAGGCCGCCCGGGTCATCGCCGCGCGCGGGCGCGCCCAGGCCGCCACGGCGGGCGCCGGGCGCATGGCCGCCGTGTCCCTGCCGCGGGACCGGGCGGAGAAACTGCTCGACATCCATCCCGACGTCACGATCGCGTGCGTGAACACCGGCCGCGACGTCACGCTCTCCGGGCCGGAGAGCCAACTGGCCGCGCTCCGGGACGAGCTCGCGCCCCAGGGCGTCGCCTGCACCCTCCTCGACGTCGACTACGCCTTCCACAGCCCGGCCATGAACCCGGTCGAACGCCCGCTGAAGGCAGCGCTCCAAGGGCTGCGCCCCGCCCCCACCCGCATCCCCATGGTCTCCACCGTCACCGCCGCCACCGTCGAGGGGACCGAACTGGACGCCGCCTACTGGTGGCGCAACGTCCGCGAACCCGTGCTCTTCGCCCCGGCCGTCCAGTACCTGCTGGGCAAGGACCACGACGTGTTCGTCGACGTCGGCCCGCATCCCGTCCTGCGGCCCTACCTGCGCCGGCTGACGGAGAAGAGCAGCACGCCCGTGGCCGTCGTACCGACCCTCGTCAGGAACGAGGACGGCACGACGGCGCTGCACACCGCCGTGGCCGCGCTGGCCGCGGCAGGCGCCGGCCTGGAGTGGGACGTCCCCTTCCCCGTCCCCGGCCGCGTCGTGGACCTGCCCGCCTACCCCTGGCAGCGGCAGCGGCACTGGAACGGCTCCCGCGGCGCCTGGTCGGGCACCTTCAGCGACGAAGGGGTCGACCATCCCCTGCTCGGCGACCGGCTGCCGTTGTACGAACCGTCGTGGCGCGGCACCGTCGAACCCGTGCTGGTGCCCTGGCTGGCCGACCACCGGGTCGGCGGCTCGGTGGTGCTGCCCGCCACCGGCTACGCGGAGATGGCCCTGGCCGCGGGCCGGCGGGCGCTGGGCGCCGGGGCGGAGCTGGAGCTCCTGGAGATCACGCGCGCCCTGCCCGTCCCCTGGCAGAACCCGGCGACCACCCACCTCCACCTGACCCTGACGCCGGACGACGGCGCCGTCACCATCACCAGCGCCACCGGCCGCATGGGGGAGCCCGTGCACCACGCCCGGGGCCGCGTGCGCCGGCTGCTGCGGCCACGGCCCGTCCCGCTCGACGTCGCGGCCGTCCGCGCACGGTGCACCGGCCGCATGGAGCCCGAGGAGCTCTACGCGAGCGCGGCCGCGGCCGGACTCGACTACGGGCCGGCCTTCCGCACCCTGCGCAGCCTGCACGTGGGCGACGGCGAAGTCCTCGCCGCCTACCGCCACGAGGCACCCTCCGACGCCTACGAAGCCCACCCGGCCGTGCTGGACGGCGCCCTCCAGAGCGGACTCCCGCTCATGGCCGAGGTCCTGCGGCGCCGGCAGTCGTTCCTGCCCGGTGCCGTCGACGCCCTGCGCGTCTGGCAACAGCCCCCGGCCCAGGGCCTCTTCCACCTCCGCGAACGCTGCCGCAGTCGCACGGAGATCTGCTGGGACATCGCCGTCACCGACGAGGACGGGACCGTCGTGGCCGAGCTGGAGGGCTGCAGGCTGCGGCGCTTCCCCGGCCTGCACAGCACACCGCTGAGCCGCCAGACCGACATCCTGCGGGCCCGTCCCCGCACCGACCTGCCCGCCGCCCGTTCACCGCTGCCCCCGCCGACCGCCGTCCTGTCCGCGGCCCGGCCGCGCATCGACGCCCTGCGCACGGCATGGCGACTCCTCCACTACGAGCAGGTGCAGCGCCTGCACAAGCACATCGTCGGGCTCGGCTACGCCGAGGTCCTCACCGGCTTCCTGCCCGGTCCCACGCAGCCCTTCACCGTCGAGCAGATCACCGGCCCGGACGCCGCCCCCCACCTGCTCCGGCTGCACGGGCTCCTGCTGCACATGCTCGAACGGCAGGGCCTCGCCAAGCATGAGGAGGACGGCACCTGGCGGCTGACCGAGCGCGCGGCGACCTCACGGGAGGCGGAGATCCGGTTCGTGCGCGACCACCCCGCCTACGCCACCGAGGTGGCCCTGGCGATCGGCCACGGGCGACGGCTGGGGGAGGTGCTGCGCGGCACCCGGGACCCGCTGGAGATCCTCGCCGAGGGCGGCGCCGAACTGATGGAGCAGTTCTTCGACATCGCCCCTTGGATGCGCTTCCACAACCGCCTGACCCAGGCGCTCCTGACGGAAATGCTGCGGCACTGGCCCGAGGACCGCCCCCTGCGCGTCCTGGAGACCGGCGCCGGCACGGGCGGCACCACCGCCGCCCTGCTGCCGCTGCTGCCCCCGGAACGCACCCATTACGTCTTCACCGACGTCTCGCCCTTCTTCCTCGGCCGCGCCGAGAAGCGTTTCGCCGCCCATGACTTCGTCACCTACCGCACCTACGACCTGGACACCGACCCCGCCGAACAGGGCCTGGCCGACGCCTCCTTCGACCTGATCGTGGCCTCCAACGCCCTCCACACCGCCAAGGACCTGCGACGTTCCCTGACCGGGGTGGGCCGTCTCCTGGCCCCCGGCGGGCAGCTCCTCGCCGTCGAGCAGCACGACCCCGAGACCCTCGCGGTGTTCTTCGGCGCACTGGAGAGCTTCTGGGGCCACACCGACCGCGACCTGCGCCCCGACACCCTGCTGTTGCCGGCCGCCCGGTGGCCGGAGCTGCTGCGCTCGTGCGGTTTCACCGACGTCGTCCGCACCGGCGACGAGCGTCGCGGCACCCGGCCCCACGGCTCCGTCCTGCTGGCCGCCGCCCCCGTCCGGCCCGTGGCCCCCGCCGCCCTGCCGGCCTGCGACCCCGCCACCGCGTGGGTCGTGGTGGGCGAGAGCACCGCCTGCGGGGAACTGCCCGAGGCGGTGGCCCGGGCACTGGACGGCGCCGGCGGACGCGTCGTACGCGTCCCGGCCGCCCCCACCACCCCCGAGGACTGGGCCCGCACGCTCCCCGGCGACGGATCCGGCGTCTCCGTCGTCCTCCTCCTGGACCGCACGGGAGAACCCGACCCCACCCCGGAGGCTTTGCTCGATCTCACCACCCGCCGCGCCGCGGTCCTGCGGGCGCTCGCGACCGCCTGCGCAGGAGGGGCCGGCGGCACCGGGCCGGACCTGTGGCTGGTGACCCGTCCCACCGGCGCCCTGCCCGCCCCGGAACGCCCCGTGGCCCCCGCCGACGCCGCCGTCTGGGGCATCGCCCGCACCCTGGCCAACGAACACCCCGAACTGACCGTGCGCCGCGTCTCCCTCGACGACACGGCCGACCGCGCCGACGACGACCCGGCGGACAACGCCCGCCGTCTCGTCCGCGAACTGCTCGACGCGGGCGAGGAGGACGAGATCGTCCTCACCTCCCGCGGCCGTTTCGTCCCCCGGGCGGTCGACGTGACCGACGTCCCCCAGGGCACCACCGGCGCCCACGAGCTGCCCGCCTACGCCCTGGAGGTACGCGACCCCGGGCTGGCGTACCGGCTGGCCTGGACCGAGACCGGCCCGCCGGCGCAGCCCGGCCCCGGTCAGGTGGTCGTCGCCGTGCGCGCGGCGGCGCTGAACTACCGGGACATGATGCAGGTGATGGGCCTCCTCCCGCCCGTCGAGGGAGCACACCGGCTCGCCCTGCCGCCCGGCCCCGGCATGGAGTGCGCCGGAACCGTCGAGGCGGTCGGTGACGGCGTCACCTCCCTCGCCCCCGGGGACCGCGTGTTCGGCATCGCGCCCGGTGCCTTGGCCTCCCACGTCGTCACCGCCGAGCACGCCCTCGCCGGGATCCCGGAGCGGATGACGTTCACCGAGGCGGCCACCGTGCCGGTGGTCTTCCTGACCGTCCACTACGCGCTGGGGCACCTCGCCCGGCTGGCGGCCGGTGAGACGCTGCTCGTGCACGGCGGGGCCGGCGGCGTGGGGCTCGCCGCACTGCAGTTCGCCCGCCGCCGCGGCGCACACGTCATCGCCACGGCCGGCAGCGGCGTCAAACGCGACCTCCTGCACGGGCTCGGCGTCGAGCACGTCCTGGACTCCCGCTCGCTGCGCTTCGCCGAGGACGTCCGCGAGCTCACCGGCGGCCGAGGGGTCGACGTCGTCCTGAACTCCCTGGCCGGCGAGGCCATCCAGCGCGGCCTGGAGACCCTGCGGTCCGGCGGCCGCTTCGTCGAGCTGGGAAAGCGCGACATCCACGAGGACAAGCCGCTTCGCCTGCGGCCGTTCGGCAAGAACATCGCGTTCTTCGGCGTCGACCTCACCCAGCTGCTCCACGACCCCGACCTGGCCAAGGAGCAGTTCGCCCAGGTCGCCGCGCTGGTGCGGTGCGGCCGTTACCGGCCGCTGCTGCACAGCGTCCACCCCGCCGCGCGCGTCACCGAGGCGTTCCGGCTCATGCAGCACTCCCGGCACATCGGCAAGGTCGTGGTGGCCTTCGACCCCCTCGACGAACCCCCGTCGGTCGAACGCGCCGTGCGGCCGGCCCGTTTCGACGGGCCCGGCACGTACCTCGTCACCGGCGGCCTGAGCGGCTTCGGCGCGGCCACCGCCCGCTGGCTCGCCTCCCGGGGCGCCGGCCGCCTCGCCCTGGCCGGCCGCCGGGGTGCCGCCTCGCCCGAGGCATCCGGCCTGCTGGCCGACCTCGCCGCCCGGGGGACGGCGGCCCGCGCGTACGCCGTGGACGTCTGCGACCCCGACGCCCTGCGGCGCATCGCCGAGGAGGCCGAGGCGGACGGGCACCCCCTGCGCGGAATCGTCCACTCCGCCATGCACCTCGACGACGGCTTCCTCACCACGCTCTCCGACGAACGCTTCCGGTCCGGGCTCGCCCCCAAGATGGCCGGCGGAGCGGTGCTCGACGCCCTCTCCCGCGGCCGGCCCCTCGACCTCTTCCTCGCCTACTCCTCCGTCACCACCGCCATCGGCCACCTCGCCCAGTCCAGCTACGTCGCCGGAAACCTCTACCTGGAGGCCCTCGTCCGCAAGCGCCGCCGGGACGGACTGCCCGCCACGGCCGTCGTCCTCGGTGCAGTCGGCGAGACCGGCTACGTGGCCCGCAACAACCTCCAGGACACCTTGTCCCAGGCCGGCATCGAACCGGTCCTGCCGCGCGAGGCGTTCGAAGTCGTCGACGAATTCCTCACCGGCGGCAGGGACGTCGCCGGGACCGGCCGCTACCAGTGGGGCCCCATGAGCTCCGTCCTGCCGACCCTGGGCGCACCCCGCTTCGCCGCCCTGATCCCCGCACTCGGCGGCGACCGGACCGCCACCCGCGAGGACATCCTCGCCAAGCTCTCCGCCATGACACCGGAGGAGTCCGAGAAGTACATCGCCGACTCCCTCGCCCAGGGCCTCGCCACCGTCGCGGAACTGCCGCTGGAACAGATCGACCGCCACCGCCGCATCGACACCTACGGCGTCGACTCCCTCATGGCCACGGAAATGCTGGCCTCGCTCAGGCAGCAGTACGACGTCGACATCCCCCCGATGGAACTGCTCCGCAGCGACGGCACGATCGCCGACATCGCCCGCATCGTCCACCTGCGACTCGGCCTCGCGGCAGGCACCGAGTCCGGTGAGCCCGCCCGCATCCCGCCACCGCGAGCCGGAACCCTCCCACCCGGGGCACCGTCCGGAGCACCCCCCGGCGGCACGGAGGAAGGAGAGGGCCACGCGCCCCGGTGAGCGTCCCCCCGACGCGTTCTACGCCCTGTGGCTCGACCCGACGATGACGTACTCCTGCGCCCTGTGGGCCGACGGGGACAACCTCGAACAGGCCCAGCTCCGCAAGATCGACTACCACGTCGCCCAGGCGGCCGCAGGCTCCGCGGACCGGGTGCTGGACCTGGGCTGCGGGTGGGGCGGCACCCTCCGGCGGCTCACCGGCACCCACGGCGTCCGGCACGCCGTGGGCCTCACCCGCAGCCCGCAGCAGGCCGCCCGGGCCCGCGCCCGGGCCGGACCCCGCTGCGAGGTCCGGCAGGAGGACTGGACCGCCCACCGGCCGGACGCGCCCTACGACGCGATCCTGTGCATCGGCGCGTTCGAGCACGTCGCCGGCCTGCGGCTGTCGCGCGACGAGAAGGTCGCCGGCTACCGGGCCTTCTTCTCCCGGTGCCGCTCCTGGCTGCGCCCCGGCGGCCTGCTCACCCTCCAGACGATCGCCCTCGGCTACCCGGCGGACGGCCCGGACGAGGCCCGGGACGCCCTGCGCATGGCCCTCACCCTCCTCCCCGGCTCCCAGCTCCCCACCCTGGCCGAGATCCACGAGGCCGGCGCGGACCTCCTCACCTGCGTCCGGATCCGCAACGACCACGACGACTACGCCCGCACCTGCCAGTGCTGGCTGCAGCGGCTGCTGGCCGCCCGCGACCGGGCCGTCGCCCTCGCCGGCGACGCGACCGTCACCGAGTACGAGCGGTACCTGCGCGCCTCGGTGCGGCTGTTCGAGCTCGGCTGCATGAGCCTGCTGCGGCTCACCTTCCGGAGGTGAGCGCACGCACCGCACCCCCTGGGGGCGCACCGGTCGCGAGGGTCTGCTGCTGCACCGGTGCGTCCGGGGCTCGGATAGCCTGAAGGCACGATGAACCGCTTCACGACGCCCTGGGGCGAGCTCGCACTCGCCCGCTTCCCCGAGGACCCCCGCGACACGCTGCGCGCCTGGGACGCCGCCGACGAATACCTGCTGCGGCACCTGCACGGAACCGACGGCGAGCCGGTGGACCTGTCGGGCGAGGTGGCCGTGGTGGGGGACCGGTGGGGAGCGCTGACCACCGCGCTCGCCGCGCACCGGCCCGTGCAGATCACCGACTCCTTCCTCACAGGGGAGGCGACCCGCGCCAACCTGGCCCGTAACGGCCACGCGGCCGGTGCCGTACGGATGCTGTCGACCCGGGACACGCCCCCGGACCGCGTCGACGTGCTGCTGGTGCGGGTGCCCAAGAGCCTGGCGCTGCTGGAGGACCAGCTGCACCGTCTCGCCCCCGCCGTCCACGAGGGCACCGTCGTCGTCGGCACCGGCCGGGTCACCGAGATCCACACCTCGACGCTCAGGCTGTTCGAGCGCATCCTCGGTCCGACCCGCACCTCGCTGGCCGTGAAGAAGGCCCGGCTGATCTTCTGCACGCCGGACCCGGCCCTCCCGCGGACCGCCAGCCCCTGGCCGCACCGCTACGCACTGCCCGGCGGGATCGGCGTCATGTCCGGGCGGACGGTCACCAACCACGCGGGCACCTTCTGCGCCGAGCGCCTCGACATCGGCACCCGCTTCTTCCTCTCCCACCTCCCGCAGGGCCGCGGGCCCGCGCGCATCGTCGACCTGGGCTGCGGCAACGGCATCGTCGGCACGGCCGCGGCCCTGGCCCGCCCCGGGGCCGAGGTGGTCTTCGTCGACGAGTCGTACCAGGCGGTGGCCTCCGCGGAGGCCACCTTCCGGGCGAACGCCGGGCCGGACGCCACGGCGGAGTTCCTGGTGGGCGACGGCATGGCGGCCGTCCCCGCGGAGTCGGTGGACCTCGTGCTCAACAACCCGCCCTTCCACACCCACCAGGCGACGACCGACGCCACGGCCTGGCGCATGTTCACCGGGTCCCGCAACGCCCTCCGCCCGGGCGGCGAACTGTGGGTCGTCGGCAACCGCCACCTCGGCTACCACGTGAAGCTGCGCCGGATCTTCGGCAACTGCGAGGTCGTCGCCGGCGACCCGAAGTTCGTCGTCCTGCGGGCCGTCAAACGCTGAGCCCACCGACCCCGCCGGGCCCGGCCCGGCGGGCGGCCGGTACCCGCCGCCAGCCGTCGGCATCCCGCTCGATGACCGCCGGCACCAGGCCGAAGGGCGCGGGGTGGACCTCGTGGGTGAAGTCCATCAGCTCGATGCGGTCCGGGCGCAGCCGCAGGACGACGTAGTCGTCCCCCTCCGGACCGGCCGGGAAGAACGCCCGGAAATCGTCCTTCCAATAGGCGAGACGTTCCTGCAGTCCGTCCTCGACGTGGGCCTCCGCTTCGAGGACGACATAGGCGGCGGCCCCGCGGTCCTCGACGGCGTAGGTGACCCGCGGCTGCCGCGCGACGTCGGCCGCCTTGCGCGAGCGCGGGCTCGTACCGATATGGAGGGAGCCGTCCTCGCCGACGCCCAGGTGCTCGACCAGGCGGGTGTGGGGGCGAAGACCGTCGTACGTGGTGAGGAAGCCGTACGGGTGCTCCCGCACGAGGCGCAGGGCGGCCGCGAACAGCGCCTCGGCACGGGGCGCGTCGGGGCCGGAAGGGGCCGGGTCCCCGGTGGACAGGGGGAGATCGGTGCTCATGCGGCATCCATTCGTCGTGGGTGAACGGTGGTGCGTGATCCGAAACCTGGTGCTTCCATACGCCGGCGTATGTTCACCGTACGGTAGCGTACGGTCATGGTGAAACGGCGAGAGGACAACCCCCGGGACGGCGGCGGACGCCGCCGGCTGAGCGCACGGGACTGGGCGGACGCCGCCCTCACCGCCATCGGCGAAGGCGGCCTCGCCGCCGTCGCCGTCGAACCCCTCGCCGCCCGGCTGGGCACCACCAAGGGCAGCTTCTACTGGCACTTCGCCAACCGCGAGGCGCTCGTCGAGGCCGCCCTCGGCCGCTGGGAGGACGCCTGCACCGAGGACGTGATCACCGCGCTCGCCGCCGAGCCCGACGACCGGCGGCGGCTGCGCAGGCTGTTCACCGAAACCACCGCCTCGGCCGCCCGCGACCCGATCGAACTCGCCCTGCTGGCCACGCGCACCCACCCCCAGGTCGCCGCCGCGCTGCAACGGGTGACGGAACGCAGGATCGGCTACCTCGCCGGCCTCTTCGGCGGGCTCGGCTTCCCGCAGGACGAGGCCCGGCGCCGCGCCCTGCTCGCCTACTCCGCCTTCCTCGGCCACGTCCAGCTGGCCCACGCGGTGCCCGGGGCGCTCCCGCACGGCGCGGACCGGGCCCCCTACCTGGACTCCGTCATCGACGCCCTGCTCCGCCGCGACCTGGCCTGAATCGTTCGCTCCCGCCACGGCTTGGCCGGATCGTTGCACGCCGTAACCGCCGTGGTGGGAACATCATTTGGTCGCAGTGGGCAGGGTGGGGAAGCTGGGAGCGGATGTGGCACTGGACCAGGCGTCCATCGTCTCCGACTGGGTCCTGCCCGCCCTCGTCTGCGCGCCCGTGACCTGGGTGTGCCTGGTCTTCCGCTACAAGGAGGACGGCCGGCTGCTGGGCACCCTGCGCTCGGCGCTGCTGGGGCTGTGCGTCGTGCTGTGGACCTCCGGCACGGCCGCGCTGGCCAGCGGGCTGCTGCTGCCCCTGACGCCCAGCGTGCCACCGGTGGCGGTGGGCGTCGCGACGGGCTGGGGCATCATCTCCCGGGGCAGGGGGGAGCAGACCGGCGGCCGGGCCGCGATGGCCGTGCTCACCCTCGGCAACTCCCTGCTGCTCCACCAGCTGGCGCTGCGCCTGCGGGCCGACCGGGCCGACTGGTGCGAGCGGATGGCCGGGGGCTTCCGGGACTGCTGGGAGATCGACTCCTTCGCGGGCGACGTGCGGCGGCATCTGCTGATGCGCGTCGACGTGCCCGGCCGGACGAGCCGCTCCCGCGCCGCCGCGAAGCGGGAGATCAACGAACGCCACAAGGAGGTCCGGGCCGCGGCGCAGAAGGGGGTCACCGTCGAGACGAAGGTGGAGAAGACCTGCCAGCAGCAGGGCCGTGCGCCCTACCGCGAGGAAGTGCGGCTGGTGCGGCGGGCGTTCGGCGAGGCCGAGCAGTACCTCAGGCACCTGCTGGAGCTGGAGCACGCCCACGGCAGGCGCAGCGACGGCGAGAAGATCCTCGAACTGCGGCGCAGGCACCTGACCCACGCCGGGACGGAGGACGTCCAGGGCGCGACCGACGTCTCAGCGGTGCGGTGACGGAGCGAGGGGTGCGATCGGCGCGGCCTCCGGGCAGAGGGCGTCCGGCGCGTAGGGCTCGCGACCGTCCGAGGGGTCGTAGAAGCTGATCTCCACCCGGGCGTCGAGGCACTCCGCGACGGCGGCCAGCGACCGCAGGGTGAGGTTCTCGCCGCCGGAGAGGATCTGGCTGACCCGGCCGGGGGAGACGCCCATGCACTCGGCCAAGTCCTTGCGGGTCATGCCCCGTTCGGCGAGCAGCCCGGCGAGCGACGCCGTCGCCTGACGCGCGAGCCGGGCCCCCGCCTGATCCGCCGCCCGACCACCTTCTGCGGTCTCTCGTCGCCAGGCCATGTCTACCCCCACCAGCTGTGCAGTCGTCAGGTCCGTAAGGTCTGTGAGTCCTTGGACGGCAGCATGCCACCTTTAGCCCTAGCTAAAAACCATGCCGGGCCGAAAGGGTCGCGCCGCGCCCGGGGGAGGCGTCGCTTCCTCCGTGGTGACCTGGGGATACTCAATCGGCGGCGGTTTTCGGTCAGATCGCGGGAGTTCGCTCCGGTGGAGCCACGGCGCGACGTCTGGTCAACCCCCCGTCCTCCCCCTACGATTCGAACGCTCTCAGTCCCACGGGCCCAGGGGAACGGTCCAACGGGTTGGCATGGGCATGCCTGTTTCTTCGGTCATGCCGGGTCCGTCCCCGTCACCTCTCCCCGGCGGCCCGGCACCTCCCGCATCCCGGCGCTCGCACCCTCTTCCGCTCAGGGGGGATCCGTCGGCATCACCGGGTGCGGAATCGTTTTGTCTTCCCCTCGGGCCCCCGTTGGTCCGCAGACATCGATTGGAGCAGGCATGCCCGCCGGTCTCTTCACCGCAGGCGCGATCGCGGCGTTACTCGCGACACCGCTCTCCACCCACAACCCCTCGGTGATCACCAACCCACCGCCGGACAAGATCGTGATCGAGGTCGCCACCGTCAACGGGTCGGGCTGTCCGGCCGGGACCGCAGCCGTCGCGGTCTCGCCCGACAACACGGCCTTCACCGTCACCTACAGCCAGTACCTCGCGCAGGTCGGCGTCGGCTCCAAGCCCACCGACTTCCGCAAGAACTGCCAGCTGAACCTCAACGTGCACGTGCCCCAGGGCTTCACCTACGCCATCGCCGCAGCCGACTACCGCGGCTACGCCAAGCTGGAATCCGGCGCCTCGGGCACGCAGAAGGCGTCGTACTACTTCCAGGGGTCGCCCGTCACGACCCCGAGCGCGCACACCTTCAGAGGCAACTACGACGACAACTGGCAGGCGACCGACAACGTCCCCATCGCCGCGCTGGTCTGGGCGCCCTGCGGTGAGCTGCGGAACTTCAACATCAACACCGAGCTGCGGGTCAACGCCGGCACGTCCGACCCCAGCAGGACCACCAGCTTCATGACCATGGACTCCACCGACGGCAGCCTCAAGACCATCTACCACCTGGCGTGGAAGGAGTGCCCGAAGCCCTGACGGGCCGGGCGCCCGCCGGCCGGGCACGCGGCGGGCCCGCAGCACAGGAGCGGGCCCGCCGCTCACGCGCCCCGGCTTCCCGCCCGGCCGGGCCCCGTGGCACCGCTCACACCCGATTTGGGGCCGCTCCACCGGCCCCCACCTGCGTACATCGCACTCCGCAGGGACATCGTGACCCCCTGGGTATAGACCTGTGGCGAAAACCGAGCGAATGTGGGGGGAATCCCTCGCGAAGAGTGGCGGTCCCCCTCGCTCCTCGGACCGTACCGGCGCCCGGTACGCGCACGCGCCGGCACCCTTCGCCCCACGTCGAACGCATCCGAGCCCCATGCCTGCCTTCCGTGACACCCTGAGTTCCCCGTACGCGGCCGACGCCGTCACCAGCGCCGGCGAGCCCTTCGCCGGATGGGCGACCCACCCCCAGCGGCTCCTCGGCCGGGGGGCTCCGGGGGCGCCGTCGTGCCTGCACGGCCCGCCCGCCGTCCGGGCGCTGCGGCCGGCCTTCTCCGGCCCGCCGCCGGCCGGGACGCTCTCGCTGCCCGCCGCGCCGCCGTCCGTGGCGGCCGCCCGCCGCTTCTGCGAACGCCTGCTGGCCGAATGGGGCCTGCAGGAACTGGCGGGGGACGTGACCCTGCTGCTGTCGGAGCTGGTCACCAACGCCATCGTGCACGTGCCCGAGGGCTCCGGCGACGTCCGGCTGGTCCTCAGCCGCACCCCCGACCACCTGGTCGCCCAGGTCACCGACGCCGGCGGCTGTCTGCCGCTGTGCGCCGAGGCCGGTCCGGACAGCGAGAACGGGCGCGGCATGTGGCTCGTCGAGCAGATCGCCGCCCAGTGGGGCCACCACGCCTCCGGCGCCGGGAAGACCGTCTGGTTCGCCCTTCCCCTCCCGG
Organism: Streptomyces sichuanensis; assembly: GCF_020328095.1. NCBI lineage: Bacteria > Bacillati > Actinomycetota > Actinomycetes > Kitasatosporales > Streptomycetaceae > Streptomyces > Streptomyces sichuanensis. Next base: position 81,984 of record NZ_JAIXMK010000016.1, on the reverse strand, counting down.
GGGCCCTGCCCGGGGAATGACCCGGTGCGACGGGGGCGCGCGTCGGCCCCGGACACTCCAGCACGGCGATCCGGACGCCGCCGCGGGCTGCGCAGGGGGCGGGTTCGGAGAGAACATGGAAGACGTTGCGGCGTGACGGGCGAGGAAAGGACCGAGGGACCGGGCACCTACGGGCGCGAGGCCGCCGCACCACCCCCGAGCGGGCGGAAGGAGGACCTCGGATGGGCGCCACCGACGCATTCCGGCCGGACCCGGCGCGGTCCGGGCCCGCCCCCTACGAGCCCGGCAGCCTGCTCGACCTGCTCAGCGTGGCCGCGGCGGTGCTGGACCAGGAGGGCCGGATCGTCCTGTGGAGCCCGCAGGCCGAGGAGCTCTTCGGCTGGACCCCTTCCGAGGCCCTGGGCCGCCACGCCGCCCGGCTGCTCGTCGACGACGAGCACCGCGCCGAGGTCCTCGGGCTCTTCGCCAAGGTGATGAGCGGCGGCGCCTGGGCGGGATCCTTCCCCGCCGTGCGCAAGGACGGCACCACCCGGATGCTGGAGTTCCGCAACATGCGGCTGGAGGACGAGGGCGGCGGCGTCTACGCCCTCGGCATGGCCACCGACCAGGACCTCCTGCGCGACGTCGAGCGCGACCTGGCCCTGTCCCTGCGGCTGGTGGCCCAGTCCCCGATCGGGCTGGCCGTCCTGGACACCGACCTGCGCTACGTCATGGTCAACCCCGCCCTGGAGCGCATGCACCGGCTCTCCGCCGAGGAGCACCTCGGCAAGCGCGTCCACGACGTGCTGCCCGTCAAGGACGCCGAGGGGATCGAGGCCGCCATGCGCAAGGTGCTGGCGACGGGGACCCCGCTGCTGGACCAGTTCGTCGTGGGCCGCATGGCCGATCCCGCCGTCGGCGAGCGCGCCCGCCTGGTCTCGTACTACCGGCTGGAGGACCCGGCCGGCCGCGAGATGGGCCTGGCCACCTCGGTGGTCGACGTCACCGAGCGGCACCGGACGGCCACCGAGGCCCGCCGCCGGCTGGCCCTGATCGCCGATGCGTCCGTCCTCATCGGCACCACCCTGGACCTCGACCAGACCGCGCGCGAGCTCGCCGGGGTGGTCGTCCCCGGCCTGGCCGACGTGGCCGCCGTGGACGTCCTCGACACCGTCCTCAGCGGCGCCGCCGCCCCGGGGAGCAAGCAGGCCGCGGTGTTCCGGGCGCTGGCCGTCGCCTCGTCGGAGGCCACCGAGGCGGTCCGGGCCGCCGATCCGCCCGGCGAGATCGCCCGCTACGACGCCGACCGGCTCGTCGCCCGCTGCGTGAGCACCGGCCGCCCCGTCCACCTGCCCCGCGTCACCCCCCGGGACCTTCCCCGCATCGCCCGCGACGAGGAGGCCGCCGGACTCCTGGGCCGGGCCGGGCTGCACTCGTACATGGCGGTGCCGCTGATCGCCCGCGGCGAGGTGCTCGGCGCCCTGGACCTCAAGCGCACCCGCAACCCCGAGCCCTTCGGGGAGGACGACGTCGTCCTGGCCGGGGAGCTCGCCGCCCGCGCGGCGGTCTGCATCGACAACGCCCGCTGGTACCAGCGCGAGCGCGCCACCGCCCTCACCCTCCAGCGCGACCTGCTGCCCCAGGAACCCCAGAGCCCGCCGGGCCTGGAGGTCGCCTACCGCTACCAGCCCGCCGGCGCCGCGGGACAGGTCGGCGGCGACTGGTTCGACGTCATCCCGCAGGACGGCGCCCAGAGCGCCCTGGTCGTCGGCGACGTCATGGGCAGCGGGATCAACGCCGCGGCCGCGATGGGCCAGCTGCGCACCGCCGCCCGCACCCTCTCGGGCCTCGGCCTCGACCCCGCCCAGGTGCTGCGCCACCTCGACCGCACCGCCAGTGGTCTGGACCAGACGATCGCCACCTGCGTCTACGCCGTCTACGACCCGCAGCGCGACGAATGCCGGGTCGCCAACGCCGGGCACCTGCCGCCCGTCCTCGTCCGCCCCGGCCGCCGGCCCGCCCTGCTCGACCTGCCCACGGGCGCGCCCCTGGGGGTCGGCGGCGTCCCCTTCGAGAGCGTCGGGGCCCCGCTGGCACCCGGCGACCAGCTGGTGCTCTACACCGACGGCCTCGTGGAGACCCGCGACGAGGCCATCGACGCCCGGCTGGACGTGCTGGTGGGGCTGCTCGACGGGCCGCCGCTGGACCTGGAGTCCACCTGCGACCTGCTGCTGCGGGAGCTGCGCGAGGACAACGACCAGGACGACGTCGCCCTCCTGATCGCCCGGGTACGGCCGCACGCGCGGACGGTAGAGTGAGGAGATCGCCCTTGACCTGCACAAGCGCAGGCAGGGAGCTGAGTCTCCGGGAGTGTCTCCATGCTGCGTACGATGATGAAGTCCAAGATCCATCGCGCCACCGTCACCCAGGCGGACCTGCACTACGTGGGATCCGTGACCGTCGACGCCGACCTGATGGAAGCGGCCGACCTGCTGCCCGGCGAGAAGGTCGACATCGTCGACATCAACAACGGCGCCCGCCTGTCGACCTACGTCATCGAGGGCCCCCGCGGCAGTGGCGTGCTCGGCATCAACGGCGCCGCCGCCCGGCTGATCAGCCCCGGTGACCTGGTCATCATCATCGCCTACGGCTCCATGGACGACGCCGAGGCGCGCACCTTCGAGCCCCGCGTCGTCTTCGTCGACGAGCGGAACGCCGTGGCCGACCTCGGCAGCGACCCCGCCGCCGTCCCCGAGGGGTCCGGCCTCTCGCGCGGCGACCTCGTCGCCGGCTGACAACCCCTGGGCCATCCCGGCGTGCGACCGCGCGCCGGGCGGCCTAGGCCGTGTCCGCAAAGTCCCGCCTGGCCCGCGACGCTCCCCCAGCTACCGCTGGGAGGTGCCCCCAGGCACGCACGCTCGCCGCGTTGTCGGGATCGCCCAAGTACGCCCGGTACGAGGACGACCCTCCGCCTTGCGATCTCCCCCAGCTACCGCTGGGAGGTGCCCCCAGCACCAGACGCCGCGGGCCACGCCCTTCGGGCGTACGGCGCTACGTTGCGGACACGCCCTAGGCCCCGGGCAGCCCCGCGGCCCGGGCGATCGTAAGGGCCGTCAGTTCACCGGCCGCGCACACCCGTTCGTCCTCGCTGGGCCGGCAGCGCCCCAGCTCGGGGTCGTACTCCGTCATGATGGCGCCCGCGTGGTCGGCCCCCGGTATCTCCTCGGCCAGGACCGGCCAGCGGTGCGCCATGAGGGCGTCCCGCGCCGCCCGCGAGTACGCCGGGTCCATGTACGCGTCCTCCGTGCCGTGCACCAGCGCGACCGGGACCGGCACGGGGACGCCCGGCGTCCCGGCGGCCAGATCGGTCAGCGGGGGAGTGCCCGTCGTGCGGGCCGGGACGTCGTAGCGCGAGGCGATGCCCACCACCGCCGACGGCCGCCACCCGCCCGCCACTTCCGGGTGCAGGGCGACGCCCAGCGCGGCGGGGGCGCCCGCCGACCAGCCGGCCAGCACCATCCGCCCCGCGTAGCCCCCGAACGAGGCCGCGCGGGCGCGGGCGAACTCCAGCGACGCCAGCAAGTGGGCCCGCCCGCGGTCCGGCTCGTCGGAGCGCCAGTCGGGCACGAGGACGAGCGCGCCGAGGGCGGCGACGGCCGCGGCGAGCGGCCGCAGGACGTCCCGCTCGTCCGGGCCCGTGCCGTGCCAGAGGAGGACCGTCGGCACCGGGCCCCGGGCGGGAGCCGGGGCGGGCCGGTGGACGTCGACGAGCTTGCCGTTCGGCGCGGTGACCGTTGCGTACGTCACGGCGGGGACTGTCTTCCGGGGGGCTGGGTCCGGTTGTCGGGAAGGCCCTCCAACTCGCGTACGCGCTCGATGACTTCGTTGATCGAGTGCAGGCTCGCGGCGGACAGCCCGGCCGCGCGCAGCGCCACCCGTTGCACCTGGGTGTCGCGCAGCGCCACCAGCAGCCCGAGGTCGGCGTTGACCTCCGCGGTCGCCTGCTCGTCGAAGAAGTACGCCGGAGGTACGCCGAAGAACTTCGCGAGCGCCTCCAGATGCCGGAGCGTCGGATTGTCGCGCTGTCCCTTGCGCAGGAGCCAGATGTAACTACCGGAAATGGACACGCCCGTGGCCGTGATGGCCCGGGCCACCTCTTCCGTGGTGTACGGCTCCCGGCCTGCCGGCACCACCGTCCTGAACAGGTGATTGAGCTTGTCTGCCAGCGTCTTCGCGTCCGTGCTCGCGTTTCTGGCGTCGGATTCGTCCATGATCGCACCTCCCTCCCGGCGGTCAATCTAGCTTACGGGTGAATACGGGAGTCCATGTCCCGGTGCATCGAATGTGGTTGACAGGGGGTGGGCTCGCTGCCTAGCGTCCTGGGTGTCGGCGGATCGACTGGTGTTGGATCGCTCATCGCGGCGGTCAATCACCAGTTGATGGAAGTGGGGTCGCAGGATCCCGTCGTCCACCGTGCACGGACATCGTGCACGAGTCCGCCGTCGCACGGGGGTTCTTTTCGGAGGGGGTGTCGTGACGGTTCCGGAGCCGGAACAGCAACGGACCGTTGTGCTCCCTCTCCACGTGCTCTCGCCCTCGGACTCCCCGAGGGTGGCGGGCGAGGACCCGTTGCACATCCAGGCGCTCGCGCGGCTGGAGGCACCACTGCCGCCCATCGTCGTGCACCGCACCACGCTGCGGGTCGTCGATGGCATGCACCGGCTGCGAGCCGCTCGTCTACGGGGGGATGAGCGGATCGCAGTCCGGTTCTTCGACGGCAGCCCGGAGGACGCCTTCGTCCTCGCGGTCACCAGCAACACCCGTGACGGCCTGCCACTCACCCAGGCCGACCGCACCGCCGCCGCGGAGCGCATCATCCGCAGCCACCCGCACTGGTCGGACCGGCTCATCGCCTCCGCCGCGGGCCTGGCCGCCAGCACGGTCGCCGCCCTGCGCAGGCGCTCCACCGGCACCGCCCCGCAGATCACCGCCCGCACCGGCCGCGACGGCCGGGTCCGCCCGCTCAACGCGGCGGAGGGCCGCCGCCGGGCGGGCGAACTCATCGCCGCCAAACCCGAGGCCAGCCTGCGGGAGATCGCCGACGGCGCCGGCATCGCCATCGGCACCGCACGCGACGTGCGCCTGCGCCTGCTGCAGGGACGCGACCCGGTGCCGAAGAAGCTCCGCGACGCCGAGAGCCGCCTGCGCGACGACGCCGGGACGTGCGCCCGGCCCGGCGCCGCGCCGCAGCCGGCCGTCCCCACGGCTCCTCCCGCCCCGGTGACCGGCGCGGCGGGCGAGGAACCGGCCCTGCTCAGGCTCCGCAAGGACCCCTCCCTCCGCTTCTCCGAGGACGGCCGGTTCCTGCTGCACCTGCTGAGCGCCCACGCCGTGGGCAGCGAGACGTGGCACCGGCTGCTCGACGCCGTGCCCGCCCACCGCCGCACGGCGGTGGCGCAGGCCGCCCGGCACTGCGGCGAATCGTGGCTGCGCTTCGCGAGCGAGCTGGAACGACGGGCCGTATGACGCCCCGTCGGCTCTTACGGACAGTCCGCGGGCGCACGGCCGCGCGGGACATCGACGGTGCGCGGCGTCCGCCGCGGATACGGGGGCAGCAGGCAATGCGCACGACGACGGCCGCGACCACGGCCCGCCCCACCCCGGCGGCGCTCGCCTTCACACTGCTGGGCCCGGTGACGGCGACGGTCCACGGCCGGCCCGTCCCCCTCGACGGCCGCCGCCAGCGCGTCGTCCTCTCCCTGCTCGTACTGGCCCACGGCCGCACCGTCCCCCTCGACGACCTCGTCGAGGCCGTCTGGGGAGACCGGCCCCCGCTCTCCGCCCGCACCCAGCTCGCCCTGTGCGTCAGAGCCCTGCGCAAGGCGTTCCGCACCGCCGGGCACCCGGGCCCCGTCATCCTCACCGCACCCCGGGGCTACCGGCTGCGCACCGAGTGCACCGACGTCGACGTGCGGACCTTCGACACCCTGGTCACCGCCGCCGACGAGGCCGCCGCCGAGGGCGAGCAGGACGAGGCCGGCGCCCGCTACGTCCGGGCCCTGGACCTGTGGCGCGGACCCGCCCTGGAAGGGGTGGGCGGCCGGGTGACGGAGGAGCGCGCCGCCCGTCTGGAGGAGCGGCGGCTGGCCGCGTACGAGGCTTTGCTGGGCATCGGCGAGGCCCAGGTGGCGGCGGGCCTCTTCGACGAGGGGGAGGCCACCCTGCTCGAAGCGCTGCGCGTCGCCGACGGCACCGGCGACCCGGTGCTGATCGCCGAGGTGAACCTGGTGCTCGGGGGCTTCTGCCGGATGCTCCGCCGCAGCCTGCGCGCCGAGCGCCACCTCGCCGTCGCCCACCGGGCCTTCCGCCGGACCGGCTCGGTCCGGGGGGAGGCCCAGGTGGCGGTGGAGAGGGCCCTGCTGACGGAGACGGCGGCGGGCCGGGGGGACGCGCTCGACCTGGTCCCCCGGCAGGCCGGGCGCTGAGCCGCTCCTACCAGTCGGACCTGCGGTAGTCCTTCAGGAAGCAGCCGTACAGGTCCTCGCCCTGCTCGCCCCGGACGATCGGGTCGTAGACGCGGGCCGCGCCGTCGACGAGGTCGAGGGGGGCGTGGAAGCCCGCGGCGGCGAGCCGGACCTTGTCCGGGTGCGGCCGCTCGTCCGTGATCCAGCCGGTGTCGACGCTGGTCATGAGGATGCCGTCGGACTCGAACATCTCCTGGGCGCTGGTGCGGGTGAGCATGTTCAGCGCGGCCTTGGCCATGTTGGTGTGCGGGTGGCCGGCGCCCTTGTAGCCGCGGCTGAAGACGCCCTCCATGGCGGAGACGTTGACGACGTACTTGCGGCGGGCCGGGGAGGCCGCCATCGCCGGGCGCAGCCGGCTGACCAGCACGAACGGTGCCGTCACATTGCACAGCTGCACTTCGAGCAGCTCGACGGGGTCGACCTCGCTGACGGTCTGGATCCAGCTGTTGGTGGCGTCCAGGTCCGGGACGAGCCCGCCGGCGTCGATGGCCGTGCCGGCCTCGACGCGCGCGAGGGAGGCGGAGCCGCTGGTGAGGGCGAGCTCGGTGAGGGCCTGCGGGGTGAGGGCGTCGTGCGCGCCGGACGAGGGGGCGGGCAGTGCGGCCTGGGCGCCGCTGCCGAAGGCGCCGAAGACCTCGGAGGCCGGGAGCTCGCCGGCGGGCAGCGGCGCGGCCTCGGCGGCCACGAGCTCGCGGTAGGCGGCGTTGCTGCGGCGGACGGTCTGGGCCGCGTTGTTGATGATGATGTCGAGCGGGCCCTCGGCGCTGACCGAGTCGGCCAGGGCGACGACCTGGGCCGGGTCGCGCAGGTCGATGCCGACGACCTTGAGCCGGTGCAGCCAGTCCGCGCTGTCCTCCATCGCCTTGAAGCGGCGGATGGCGTCGTTGGGGAAGCGCGTGGTGATCGTGGTGTGCGCGCCGTCGCGCAGCAGCCGCAGCGCGATGTACATGCCGATCTTCGCGCGGCCACCGGTGAGCAGCGCGCGCCGCCCGGTGAGGTCCGTGCGCGCGTCCCGGCGGCCCCGGCTCTCGGCCGCGCAGGGCTGGCACAGCTGGTGGTAGAAGGAGTCGACCTCGGTGTAGCGGCTCTTGCAGATGTAGCAGGAGCGGGGGCGCTCCAGGATGCCGACGATCTGGGTGGAGGCCGTGGCGGCCAGGGGTATGCCCGCGGTCTCGTCGTCGATGCGGTCGGCGGCGCCCGTGGCGGTGGCCTCGGTGACGGCCCGGTCGTGAGCGGTCTTGGCGGCCCGGCGGTCCTGGCGGCGGCGCTGCTTCACCGTCCGGTAGATCCCGGCGGTGGCACGGCGGACCGTGATCGCGTCGGGGTGGTCGACCGGCAGCCGGTCGAGCTCTTCGAGGACGCTCAGGCAGACGGCCATGCGCTCGGGGTCGATGCCCGGCCCGTCCGGGGCGGTGCCGGGGGCGTCCGACAGGTGGCCTGCACCGTCGAGGTTGTGTTCAGTGACGGTCATGGCCGCTGCTGTTTCCAGTCCGTTTGTTCGATAAGGGTTCCAGGAAACTGTACGTAGAGGGGTGCGGCAGCGCCAAACCCGTTTTTTCGGGGCGCCGGGCCGGGCCGTGCGCCGGGCGGCCGCCGGCGGTACCCCCTGCGGCGGCGGGGACATCCGTTCCGGCCCGTCCCGTCGTCCGGGCGATGCGGGGAACGGTGGGGGCCGGCCGTCCCAAACCCCGGGCATCACATACGACTTATTGGCCTTTCCGGGTTAATTCCCGCTTTCTTGCACCATATTGGCCAAACTCCTCCTGAAACGCCGGTCACAATTGCCTCTCAACACCCCTTAGAAAGGTTTAGCCATGTCGCGTATCGCCAAGGCAGCCGTCCTGACCGCCGCCGTCGGCACCGTCGTCGCCGGAGCCGGCATCGCCACCGCGGACTCCGGCGCCCAGGGTGCGGCCGTCGGCTCCCCCGGTGTCATCTCCGGCAACGTCATTCAGGTGCCGATCCACGTGCCGATCAACCTCTGCGGCAACTCGATCGACATCATCGCTCTGCTGAACCCGACCTTCGGCAACACCTGCATCAACGACTGAGTCACACCCCCAGAGCGCGCGCGTCAACAGCCGGATGCGCGCGTACTGCGCGGGGCGGAGGGTCACAGTCAGCCGCCGGAACCCTCCCCCGCGCGCTCGTGGCGCCCATCGACCTCCTGATGGGCGCCACTGCCGTTCCCGGACGCCGCCCCCCGGCCCTCGGTCTCGGAACCGCCCGCCGGCCGGCCGTGCGGGGCCCCGGGGAGGTCGGGCACCTCGACGATGGGCGGCAGGTCAGGGGTCAGATGCGTGTGGTGTGCGGTCATGGTGATGCGCCTGCCCTCCATCGCGGGGACGGAACGAGGATCGAACGGTGACGGCCGGTTCCTCTGCCCGAGGGCAGGGGTCACGCCGCCGCCAGCAGCTGCCGGCGCAGATGGGCGCAGGTGCGGCTGAGGATGCGGGAGATCTGCATCTGGGAGACCCCCAGGCGCGCGCCGATCTGCTGCTGGGTGAGATTGCCGAAGAAACGCCAGTACAGGACGTACCGCTCGCGTTCGGTCAGCGCGTCCAGCAGCGGTTTGAGGGACTGCCGGTCGATCACCAGCTCCAGTGCGCGGTCGGGGAGCCCGAGCGTCTCGGCGAGCGGGAGGTCGTCGGCGCCGGCGATCGGATGGTCGAGGGAGAGGGTGTGGTGCACGCCGTCGGCGTGCAGGCCGCGCCGCACTTCCTCCTCGGAGAGCCCGGCCTCGGCGGCGAGCTCGGCCGCGGTGACGTGCGTGCCGGCGTCGCGCTGCTCCAGCCGGGTGCGGGCGGCGCGGACGGCGGCCCGCAACTCCTGGTCCCTGCGCGGTATGTGCAGCGACCACACGTGATCGCGCACATGGCGCTTGAGCTCCCCGGTGATGGTGGGGATGGCGAAGGACTCGAACGCGCACCCGAGCCGGGGATCGAAGCGGTCGACGGCGTGCACGAGGGCCAGGGCGGCCACCTGCCGCAGGTCGGCGGGGCTCTCGCCGCACTTGCGGAACCGCACGCTGACGCGCTCGGCCATGGGCAGCCAGGCGCCGATGATCTCCTGCCGCAGCCGGTCGCGTTCCGGGCCGTGGGGGAGTGCGGTCAGGCGCAGGAAGAGGTGCAGGGTGTCGGGCGAGTCGCAGTCGCGCCCGCGGGGGCAAGGCGTTGTCTCAGCCATGGTCGCAGCTGTCCCCTCGTTCGTGCGTCAAGGACGCCAAGGAGTGCCGGATGCCTGCCGGCCGGAGCACTTTCCGGAGCACCGTGCCGCGGTGCGTCCGCCCGGGCCCCGCGTACGGGCGGGCCGGTGCCTCGGGGCCGCGCCGGCGCGGAGCCGGCCACGGTCGTCCCAGCATGACCCGGCACCCCGCTTCCCGCGACTCGGAGCGTGTGAGTGCTCACACAGAGCGAGACGGCCGGTGCCGTCCCGCCGCCCTGTGACGGACGTCACCTGATCGGCGCCTTGACCCCCATTCCGTGTAATCGATTACCTGATCACTGAGAAATCGATTACATCCGTCTGTCCCCGAGCGGCCCGGAGATCGCCGTGACGAACATCAAGGACGTGGCCGAGCGTGCCGGCGTGTCCGTCGCCACCGTCTCCCGCGTGCTCAACGGCCGCTCTCCCGTGGCCGAGACCCGCGAGCGGGTCCTCGCCGCCGTCGCAGAGCTCGGCTACCGCCCCAACGTCGTCGCCCGCGCCCTGCGCACCGCCCGCACCCGCACCCTCGGCCTCGTCATCAGCGACCTGCGCAACCCGTTCTTCACCGAGCTCGCCGACGCCGTCGAGCAGGAGGCCCGGCGGCTCGGCTACAGCCTGATCATCGGCAACGCCGGCGAGAGCCCGGAGCAGCAGGACGACTACATCCGCACCCTGCTCGACCGGCGCATCGACGGACTGATGGTCAGCTCCGCCGGCACCGGCTCCGCCATGCTCGGCGAAGTCGTCGCCTCCGACACGCCCCTGGTCCTCCTCGACCGTGCCGTCCCCGGCGTCGCCGCCCCCTGCGTCCGGGCGGAGGGCCGCACCGCACTGACCGAACTGGCCGCCCACCTCGCCGCGTCGGGCCGGCGCCGGCCGGCCGTGATCGTGGCACCCGCCGGCACCCCGACCGGCGACGAGCGCCTGGACCTCTTCCGGACGGCCCTGGCCGGACACGGCATCGAGCTGCCCCCCGAGCGCATCGCGGAGTCACCGGACCCGAGCCCCGCCGGCGGCCGGCGCATGATGCGCACCCTGCTCGACCTGTCCGAAGCCCCCGACGCCGTCCTCGCCACGGACAACCTGATGGCCCTGGGCGCCATGGACGAGATCCGCGAGCGCGGCCTGCGCGTCCCCGCCGACCTGGCCCTCGTGGCCTTCGACGACGTCGCCTGGTTCGCCCACCTCGACCCGCCGCTCACCGCCATCGCCCAGCCCACGCGCGAGCTGGGCCGGGCGGCCGTGCACGCCCTGCTGGAGCGGATCGAAGGACGCCCAGCCGACTCCGTGCTGCTGCCCGCCCGGCTCGTCCGCCGCCGCTCCTGCGGCGAACCGTCCACCCGCTGACCGACGAGAGGGGCAGCGCATGACCGACACCGACGCCGACGCCGGCGACGACGTCCGCGGCCGTGCACCGGTGCGCAACGAGCTGCTGCGCATCGAAGGAGCCGCCAAGTCCTTCCCCGGCGTACGGGCGCTGGACGGCGTGGACCTGAGCCTGCGCGCGGGCGAGGTGCACGTCCTGCTCGGGGAGAACGGCGCGGGCAAGAGCACGCTCATCAAGATGCTCTCCGGCGTCCACCGCCCCGACGAGGGCCGCATCCTGAGGGACGGACGGGAGGTGACCATCCGCTCCGCGCAGGACGCCGAAAGGCTGGGCATCGCCACCATCCACCAGGAGTTCAACCTCGTCCCCGGCCTCACCGTCGCCGAGAACCTCTTCCTGGGCCGCCAGCCGCGCACCCGCCTCGGCCTGATCGACAAGCGCACCCTGCACGCGCGCGCCACCGCGCTGCTGCGCCGCGTCCGCCTGGACGCGTCCCCCGCCACACCGGTCCGCGAACTGGGCATCGCCCAGCTGCAGATGGTGGAGATAGCCAAGGCGCTGAGCCTGGACGCCCGCGTCCTGATCATGGACGAGCCGACCGCCGTCCTCACCTCCGGCGAAGTGGAGACGCTCTTCGGCATCGTGCGCGGCCTGCGCGCGAGCGGCGTCGGCGTCCTCTTCATCACCCACCACCTGCCCGAGATCGCCGCCCTCGGCGACCGGGTCACCGTCCTGCGCGACGGCCGCTCGGTGGCCGAGGTGCCCGCTTCGGCCGGCGAGGACGAGCTGATCCGCCTCATGGTGGGCCGCGACATCGCCGAGCAGTACCCCCGGGACCGCCCCCACGCCCCCGGCGCGCCCCTGCTGCGCGTCCGCGGCCTGACCCGGGCCGGCGGCGCCAGGGGCCCCGTCTTCCAGGACGTCGCCTTCGACGTCCGGGCCGGCGAGGTCGTGGCACTCGCCGGGCTGGTCGGGGCGGGGCGCACGGAGGTGGCACGCGCGGTCTTCGGCGCCGACCGGTACGACGCGGGGACGGTCGAGGTCGACGGCAGACCCCTGGCCCGGGGCGACGTACGGGCCGCGATGCGGGCCGGCCTCGGGCTCGTACCGGAGGACCGCAAGAACCAGGGGCTGGTGCTCGACGCCTCGTTGCAGGACAACCTCACCCTGGCCCGGCTGCACCGCGACACCCGCGCCGGGCTCGTCGACCGGCGGGCGCAGCGGCGCGAGGCCGCCGAGGTCGCCGCGCGGCTGAAGGTCCGCACCACCGGGCTGGACCAGAGCGCCCGCACCCTGTCCGGCGGCAACCAGCAGAAGATCGTCATCGGCAAGTGGCTGCTGGCCGGCGTCCGCCTGCTCATCCTCGACGAACCCACGCGCGGCATCGACGTCGGCGCCAAGGTCGAGATCTACCGCCTCGTCAACGAGCTGACGGCGGCCGGCTGCGCGGTGCTGATGATCTCCAGCGACCTCCCGGAGGTGCTCGGCATGAGCGACCGGGTGCTGGTGATGGCACAGGGCCGGCTCGTCGGGGAGCTGGCGGGCGGGGCGGCGACCCAGGACGCGGTGATGGAGCTGGCCGTCCGGCCGGCCCACGGGAACACGAACGACCAGAGCGCGATGGAGGGCTCCGATGTCGGCTGAGGTGCTTCGGGCGCCCGGGACCACCTCCGGGCAGTGGTTCAGGGCAGCGGTGCTGCGCAACGGCCCGCTGGGCGGCCTCGTCGCCCTGGTCGTGGTGATGGCCGCCCTGTCCCGCGACTTCCTGAACGGGCGGAACCTGCTCAACGTCGGCGTCCAGGCGTCGGTGACCGCGATCCTCGCCTTCGGCGTGACGTTCGTCATCGTGTCGGCCGGCATCGACCTGTCCGTCGGCTCGGTGGCCGCCCTCTCGGCGACGGTCGCGGCCTGGGCGGCGACGCGCGAGGGCCTGCCGGTGTGGCTCGCCCTGCTCCTCGGCCTCGCCGTCGGCGCCGCGGCGGGCCTGCTGTCGGGCGCCCTCGTCGCCTACGGCAGACTGCCCGCCTTCATCGCCACGCTCGCGATGCTCTCGGTGGCCCGGGGCCTGGCCCTGGTCGTCTCGGGCGGCTCGCCGATCGCCTTCCCCGCGTCGCTGGGCGGGCTGGGCGACACGCTCGGAGGATGGCTGCCGGTGCCCGTCCTGGTGATGGCCGCCATGGGCCTGCTGGCGGCGCTGGTCCTGGCCCGCACGTACACGGGCCGGGCGATGTTCGCGATCGGCGGCAACGAGGAGGCGGCCCGGCTCTCCGGCATCGACGTCAGGCGCCGCAAGCTCGTCGTCTACGCGCTGTCGGGGCTCTTCGCGGCCGTCGCCGGCATCGTCCTGGCCGCCCGGCTGACCTCGGCCCAGCCGCAGGCCGCGGCCGGCTACGAACTGGACGCCATCGCCGCCGTGGTGATCGGCGGCGCCAGCCTGTCGGGCGGTTCCGGAAAGGCGTCCGGCACCCTCATCGGCGCACTGATCCTCGCCGTGCTGCGCAACGGGCTCAACCTGCTGAGCGTCTCGGCGTTCTGGCAGCAGGTCGCCACGGGCCTGGTCATCGCGGTGGCCGTGCTGCTGGACACGCTGCGTCGCCGGAGCACGCGATGAGGGCGCGCGGGGGCGTCCTGGCCGCAGCGGCACTGATCGCGCCGCTCGCCCTCGGCGGCTGCGACCGCGGAGGGCACACGGACCTGGGCCTGGCGCTGTCCACCATGAACAACCCCTTCTTCGTGGGCATCAAGCAGGGCGCCCAGGCGGAGGCGAAGGCCCGCGGACTGAAGATCAACATCACGGACGCGCAGAACGACCCCATCCAGCAGCTGAACCAGATGGAGACGTTCACCGGCCAGAACGTCAAGGCGGCCGTCATCAACCCCGTCGACTCCGACGCCGCCGTCCCCGCGGTGGGGGTGGCCAACCGGGCCGGCGTACCGGTGATCTCCATCGACCGCGGGGTCAACGGCGGCACGGTCGGCTCGACCATCGCCTCCGACAACGTCGAGGGCGGCCGGCTGGCGGCCCGGACGCTCGCGGAGTCGCTCGGCGGCCGGGGCAAGGTGGCCTTCCTGGAGGGCCGGCCCGGCACGTCGGCCGCGCGCGAGCGCGGCAAGGGCTTCGAGGAGGGCATCAGGGCCTACCCGGGCATCGAGGTCGTCGCCCGCCAGCCCGCGGACTTCGACCGCACCAAGGGCATGGACGTCATGGCCAACGTGCTCCAGGCCCACGGCGACGTCGGCGGCGTCTTCGCGGCGAACGACGAGATGGCGCTGGGCGCGTCGAAGGCGCTCGGCGCCCGGTCGGGGAAGGACGTGCGGGTGGTGGCGTTCGACGGCACGCCCGACGGCATCGCGGCCGTGCGCCGCGGCACCCTGACCGCGACGGTCGCCCAGCAGCCCCGGCTGCTGGGCCGGCAGGCCGTGGAGTGGGCGGTGAAGGCGTCCCGGGGTGAGAAGCTGCCGGAGCGGGTGAAGGTACCGGTGGTCCTGGTGACCGGGGAGAACGCGGCGGAGTTCGATGGGTGACACGAGCATGTACGACGTACTGGTGATCGGTTCCGCCAACGCGGACCTGACGGTCCGGGTCGCCCGGCGCCCGGGCCCGGGCGAGACCGTCCACGGCACGGACCTGACCGAGTCGCCCGGCGGCAAGGGCGCCAACCAGGCCGCGGCGGCGGCCCGCCTCGGCGCCCGCACGGCCCTGCTGGCGCGGGTCGGTGACGACGCGTACGCGGAGCTGCTGCTGGACGCGCAGCGCGCCGCGGGTACGGACGTGCGGCACGTCCTGGTGGAGCGGGGCGCCCGGACGGGCACCGCGATGATCGTCGTCGGCCCGGACGGGGACAACACGATCGTCGTCTCACCCGGCGCCAACGCCCGTCTCACCCCCGCCGATGTGACGGCGGCCCGCGAGGTGATCGCCGCCTCGGCGGTGGTCTCCCTGCAGCTCGAAGTACCGCCGGAGACGGTCCGCGCCGCGGCCGGGGCGGCCGCGGAGACCGGCGCCCGGGTCGTGCTCAACCCCTCGCCCGTACCGGACGCGCTCGACGCCCCGCTGCTGGCGGCGGCGGACCCACTGGTCGTCAACGAGCACGAGGCCCGCCGGCTGTCGGGCGTCCCCGACGGCGATCCCCCGACGTGGGCCCGCGCGCTGCGCGAGCGGGGCGCCCGGTCGGTGGTCGTCACGCTGGGCGGCGAGGGCGCGCTGGTCCTCGACGCCGGGGGCACGGTGCGGGTGCCGGGCATCGCGGTGGAGGCGGTCGACACGACGGGAGCGGGCGACGCGTTCACCGCCGCGCTGTGCGTACGGCTGGCGGCGGGGGAACCGCTCGCGGAAGCGGCCCGCTTCGCGGTACGCGTCGGCGCAGCGGCGGTGACCCGCCCCGGGGCACAACCGGAACTGGTCCTCCCGTAACGGGGCGGGTGCGCTTCGACGGTGCCTGCCCGGCCGCCCGGGGCGGGTTGGGCACCGCCGGTCAGGTGGACGGTACCTGGTAGCGGTGGCGGCGGAGGGGGCTTCCCGGGCCGGGGCACTGGCCGGGACCGGGGCCTCTGTCCCGTCGCCGCGGCGGGCGACGAGCGTGGCGCGGTCCGGGGCCGGGCGTCGGTCGGGTGGGTGACGGGCGATGGTCGTTGCGGCGGTGCGCTGGGCCCCGTTGGGGGCCGTTGGCTGTCTGCGTGCGGTCGGCTGGGCGGTTGCCGGGACCGGGGCCTATCGCGTCGCTGCGGCGGGTGGCGTGGTCCCGGGCTGGGCGTCGGTCGGGTGGGTGACGGGCGATGGTCGTTGCGGCGGTGCGCTGGGCCCCGTTGGGGGCCGTTGGCTGTCTGCGTGCGGTCGGCTGGGCGGTTGCCGGGACCGGGGCCTATCGCGTCGCTGCGGCGGGTGGCGTGGTCCCGGGCTGGGCGTCGGTCGGGTGGGTGACGGGCGATGGTCGTTGCGGCGGTGTCCTGGGTCCTGTTCGGGGCCGTTGGCTGTCTGCGTGCGGGCGGCCGTGGTGCGGCTGCCGGACCGGGGCCTCTTCCGTCGCCGCGGCGCGTAGCGAGCGGCCCCGGCAGGGGTCAGTGGAGGTCGGCGGCCTGGGTGCGGATCGTCGTGAGTGCGTCCGGCAGGGCGGTTGCCGGGATGCCGCCGCCCTGGGCGATGTCCTGGTTGCCGCCGCCGCGGCCGGCGAGGGCGGACTTCACCAGCGTCGCGGCCGACAGCCCCGCGGCCCGGGCCGCCGCGTTGAGGGCGACCGTCAGGACCGCCTTGCCGTCGTCGGTCTCCGCGCCGATCGCCACCACGCCCGGCCGGGCGTCCGGCAGGCGGTCGCGGACGGCCAGGGCAAGGGCGCGGGCGTCCGCGTCGGCCGTCGACGTGACCACGAGCGTGCCGCCCAGGTCCTCCGCCGCCGCGGCCAGTTCCGCCGCCCGGGCCAGTGCCGCTCGGCGGCGCAGCTCCTCCGCCTGCTGGTCGGCGGCCTTGAGCCGGTCGAGGAGGCCGGCCACCCGCTCGGGCAACTGCGCCCGCGGCGCCTGCAACTGCTCGGCCAGCCGGGACACCAGGTCGCGCTCGCGCGCCAGGTAGCCGAAGCCCTCGAAGCCGACGGCGGCCTCCAGCCGCCGCATGCCGGCCCCCACCGACGACTCGGCCGTCAACGCCACCACGCCCACCTGCGCGGCGCGTTCCACGTGCGTGCCGCCGCACAGCTCGCGCGACCACGCCCCGCCGATCTCGACGACCCGCACCCGCTCGCCGTAGGTCTCGCCGAACAGTGCCAGCGCGCCGATCTCCTTGGCCTCCGGCAGCGTCATCCAGCGCACGTCGACGGGCAGGTCCCGGCGCAGCGCCCGGTTCGCGGCCTCCTCGACCTCGCTGCGCGCGGCCGGCCCCAGCGCGCCGCGCCAGGGGAAGTCCAGCCGCAGGTAGCCGGGCCGGTTGTACGAACCGGCCTGCAGGGCCGTCGGGCCGAGCACCTGCCGCAGTGCCGCGTGCAGCACGTGCGTACCGGAGTGCGCCTGCCGGGCGCCCAGCCGCCACTCCGGGTCGACGGCGGCCCGTACCGCGTCGCCCACGGCCAGCTCGCCGGCCGTCACCCGGACCTGATGGACGACCAGCCCCGGCAGTGGCCGCTGCACGTCGAGCACCTCGGCCTCCACCGAGGCCCCGGTGAGGGCACCGGCGTCGCTGTCCTGGCCGCCGGACTCGGCGTAGAAGGGCGTCCGGTCCAGGACGGCGGTGGCGATCCCGCCGGTACGCACGGACGTCACCGGGCCGGCCGGGCCCAGCAGGGCCAGCACCCGCGACTCCGTCTCCAGCGTGTCGTACGCCTGCCAGTCGGTCGGCCCGTGGGCGCCCAGCACCGCCCGCAGCGCCGAGGTGTCGAGCGCGCCGCCCGACTTGCGGGCCCGGGCGTCGGCGCGGGCGCGTTCCCGCTGCTCGGCCATGAGGGCGGTGAAGCCCTCGCGGTCGACCTCGACGCCCTGTTCCTCGGCCATCTCCAGGGTCAGGTCGATGGGGAAGCCGTAGGTGTCGTGCAGCAGGAACGCCTGCTTGCCCGGCAGCAGGTGGCCGCCGCGCGCCTTGACGTCCGCGACCGCCGTGTCCAGCACGGTCGTGCCCTGCCGCAGCGTCGACCGGAAGGCGTCTTCCTCGGCGTACGCCTGCTGGGAGATGCGGCCGAACTCCTCGGCCACTTCCGGGTAGCTGTGCTTCATGCAGTCCCGCGCGGCCGGCAGCAGCTCGGGCAGCGCGGGGTCCTGGTACCCCAGCAGCCGCACGGAGCGCACGGCCCGGCGCAGGATGCGCCGGAGCACGTACCCGCGCCCCTCGTTGCCGGGCGCCGTGCCGTCGGCCAGCAGCATCAGCGCCGTCCGCACGTGGTCGGCCACGACCCGCAGCCGCACGTCCGCCTCGTGGTCGGCGCCGTACCGCACACCGGTCAGTTCCGCGGCCCGGTCCAGGACGGGCCGCGTCTCGTCGATCTCGTACAGGTTGTCGACACCCTGCAGAAGCGTGGCCATGCGCTCCAGGCCCATGCCCGTGTCGATGTTGCGGCGCGGCAGCTCGCCCAGGAGCGGATAGCCGCTCTTGCCGGCGCCCTCACCCCGCTCGTACTGCATGAAGACCAGGTTCCAGAACTCCATGTACCGGTCCTCGTCCACGGCCGGCCCGCCCGCGCGGCCGAGGGCCGGCCCCCGGTCGTAGTAGAGCTCGGAGCAGGGACCGCACGGCCCCGGCACGCCCATGGACCAGAAGTTGTCCTCGTCGCCCCGGCGCACGATCCGCTCCTCGGGCAGCCCCGCGACGCGCCGCCACAGTTCGGCGGCCTCGTCGTCGGAGTGATGGACGGTGGCCCAGATCCGCTCCGGATCGAGCCCGTAGCCACCGTCCTCGACGGCGGAGACGGACAACTCCCAGGCGAAGGCGATGGCCTCCTCCTTGAAGTAGTCCCCGAACGAGAAGTTCCCGTTCATCTGGAAGAACGAGCCGTGCCGCGTGGTCTTGCCGACCTCTTCGATGTCCAGCGTCCGCACGCACTTCTGCACGCTGGTCGCGCGCGGCCACGGCGGCGACGCCTCGCCGGTCAGGTACGGCTTGAACGGCACCATGCCGGCGTTGACGAACAGCAGCGTGGGGTCGGGGGTCGGCAGGGGCGCGCTGGGCACCACGGTGTGGCCGCGCGTGGCGAAGAAGTCGAGGAAGCGGCTGCGGATGTCGGCGGTTCGCACAGGGGACTCCGATCAGGCGGCGCGGACGATGCGGGTCACGGGGTGGAGCGCCGCGTACTCCAGGGGCGCGGACGGGTCGATGGACACGTCGAGCGGCGCGGGTTCGGCTCCCGCCCGCACCAGCAGGTCACCGACGGCGGCGATCATCGCGCCGTTGTCGGTGCACAGCCGCAGCGGCGGCACGCGCAGCTCGATGCCCGCAGCATCGCAGCGCTCCTGGGCCAGCGCCCGCACCCGCGTGTTCGCGGCCACGCCGCCGACGACCACCAGGGTGCCCACGCCGTGCTCCCGGCACGCGCCGACGGCCTTGCGGGTGAGCACATCGGCCACGGCCTCCTGCAGCGAGGCGGCCCCGTCCGCGACGGGCAGGGGCCGCCCGGCCGCCCGGTGCTGCTCGGCCCACCGGGCGGCGGCCGTCTTCAGCCCCGAGAAGGAGAAGGCGTACGGATCGTCCCGCGGCCCGGTCAGCGGCCGCGGCAAGGCCACCGCACGCGGATCCCCCTCACGGGCCGCCCGGTCGACCGCCGGACCACCGGGATAGGGCAGCCCGAAGACGCGGGCCACCTTGTCGAAGCACTCACCGGCAGCGTCGTCGAGGGTGTCCCCGAGGTGGACGATCGGATCCCGCGCCAGGTCCCGGACGAGCAGCAGCGAGGTGTGCCCGCCGGAGACGATCAGCACCACGCAGGGGTCCGGCAGCGGCCCGTGCTCCAGCGTGTCGGCGGCCACGTGCCCGGCGAGATGATGCACACCGTACAGAGGAACACCCAAGGAGTAGGCCAGCCCCTTCGCCGCGGCGACGCCGACCTGCAGGGCACCGGACAGCCCGGGCCCGGTGGTCACGGCGACGGCCCCGATGTCGGCCATGGACAACCCGGCGTCGTCCAACGCCGCCCGCACCACGGGAGCGGCCGAGTGGACGTGCGCCCGCGCCGCGATCTCCGGGACGACGCCCCCGTACCGGGCGTGCTCGTCCATGCTGGATGCCACCGCGTGACCCAGCAGCTTCCCGTCCCGGACGAGACCGGCGCCGGTCTCGTCGCAGGACGACTCGATACCCAGCACCACCGCTGAACGCCTCACGAACGCGCCTCCTGCCATGAATCAGTAGTTGCAAATACTACGCAACAAGGATCCGCCCGTCGTGCCGTAGCCGCAGGTCAGTAGAGTTCCGGTGCCCCCCGTACGCCGCGAACACTGAGGTACGCCCGTGAGCCCCGCCCCCGTGACGGTCGTAGGAATCGGTGCCGACGGCTGGCCCGGCCTGGCCCCCACCTCCCGGGAGGCGCTGCGCACGGCCGAAGTGATCATCGGCGGCCCCCGCCAGCTGGACCTGTTGCCGCCCGAGTGCCCGGGCGAACGCATCGCCTGGCCCTCGCCGCTGCGCCCGGCCGTACCGGGCCTGCTGGCCGCGCACGCCGACCGGCGCGTGTGCGTACTGGCCAGCGGGGACCCCATGTTCTACGGCATCGGCGGCACACTGGCCGAAGTGGCCGGCGCCGACCGGCTCCACGTGCTGCCGCACCCGTCGTCGGCGTCGTACGCCTGCGCGCGACTGGGCTGGCCGCTCCAGGACATCGAGGTGCTGAGCCTCGTGGGCCGCCCGTTGGAGGCGCTCTCCGCGGCCCTGTACGAGGGCCGCCGTCTCCTCCTGCTCAGCGCGGGCGCGGACACACCGGCCGAGGTGGCCGCCGTGCTCCGCGACCGAGGCTACGGCCCGAGCCGGATGACGGTACTGGAACAATTGGGCGGCAACGACGAAAACCGTCTCGATGGCACCGCACACGCATGGCCCCACCCCCCGGCCGCCAGGCTGAACGTCATAGCGGTCGAGTGCCACCGCGCCCCGGAAGCCCTCCGCCTCCCCCTGACCCCCGGCCTCCCGGACGAGGCGTTCGAACACGACGGCCAGCTGACGAAGCGCCACGTACGGGCGGCGACGCTCGCCGCGCTCGCTCCGGCGCCCGGCGAACTGCTGTGGGACGTCGGCGGCGGCTCGGGCTCGATCGGCATCGAATGGATGCGGGCGCATTCCGCCTGCCGCGCCGTCACGGTCGAACGGAGCCCGCTCCGGGCCGAGCGCATCGCCCGCAACGCGAACGCCCTGGGCGTCCCGGCCCTCCAGGTCGTGACGGGCGCGGCCCCGGCGGCCCTCGCAGATCTGCCCGCCCCCGACGCGATCTTCATCGGTGGCGGCCTGACGGCACCGGGCCTGCTGCAAGCCTGCTGGGACGCCCTGCCACCGGGAGCGAGGTTGGTGGCCAACACGGTCACCCTGGAATCCGAGGCGCTCCTGACGGACTGGTACCGCCGCCACGGCGGAGAGCTGACGCGCCTCGCGATCGCGCACGCCGTGCCCGTGGGCGGCTTCACGGGCTGGCGCCAGGCGATGCCGGTGACGCAGTGGTCGGTGGTCAAGTCCGGCCCGCAGCCGCCGGGCTGACCGGAGGGGCCGGGGGCGGGGTGGGCCCTGGCAGGGGGCGTAAGGGTTATGTGCGGCGGCTGTCGGGGCACGCTCGACGGCTGACGGGGGCCGTACATAATCCAGCCCCAGAAGGGCCCGCCCACCCCGCCCCCGGTCCCGCCCCCCGACGCACAGAACGCACGCACCCACGCACCCCAGGAGCCCGACCATGACCGTGTACTTCATCGGCGCCGGCCCGGGCGCGGCCGACCTCATCACGGTCCGCGGCGCCAGGACCCTCGCCCGCTGCACCGTCTGCCTCTACGCCGGCAGCCTCGTCCCCCGGGAACTCCTCGACGAGTGCCCGCCCGACGCCCGCCTCGTCGACACCGCCCGCCTCGACCTGGACGACATCACCGCAGAGTTCGTCCGCGCCCACGAAGCCGGCCACGACGTGGCGCGCCTGCACTCCGGCGACCCCGCCGTCTTCAGCGCCGTCGCCGAGCAGATGCGCCGCCTGGACGCGCTGGGCATCCCCTACGAGATCGTCCCCGGCGTCCCCGCCTTCGCCGCCGCCGCGGCGGCCCTCGGCCGCGAACTGACCGTGCCGACCGTCGGCCAGACCGTCATCCTCACCCGCGTCGCCCAGCGGGCCACCCCCATGCCCCCCGGCGAGGACCTCGCCACCCTCGGCCGCAGCGGCGCCCTGATGGTCCTCCACCTCGCCGCCCGCCACGCCGACCGCGTCGTCGCCGAACTGCTCCCGCACTACGGCGCCGACTGCCCCGCCGCCGTCGTCGCCATGGCCAGCCGCCCCGACGAGCTCGTCCTGCGCGGCACGCTCGCCGACATCGCCCAGCAGGTGAGGGCGGCGGGCGTCGTCCGCACCGCCGTCATCGTCGTCGGCCGCACCCTCGCGGCCGAGCAGTTCCCCGACAGCTTCCTCTACTCGGCCGAACGGGACCGGGACAGCTGCGGCCGCACGGTCCCGGACCAGGACCCGACGAGCAGCTGACCGCTTGACCCTCACACCGTGTCAGGCCGTGGACTGAACCCACCATGTTCACCATCGGAGACTTCGCCCGCCACGGCCGGGTGTCCGTCCGCATGCTGCGCCACTACGACGCCATCGGACTGCTGCGCCCGGCCCGTGTCGACCCGTTCAGCGGCTACCGCTTCTACGAGGCCGGACAGCTCGCCCGTCTCAACCGCGTCATCGCCCTCAAGGACCTCGGATTCACCCTCCAGCAGGTCCAGGCGATCGTGGACGAGGAGGTGAGCGCCGAGGAGCTGCGCGGGATGCTGCGGCTGCGCCGCGCAGAGCTGGAGGCCGCCGCCGCGGCGGCCACGACCCGGCTGGCGCAGGTCGAGGCGAGGCTCCGCACGATCGAGAGCGAGGGACGGATGAGCACCCACGACGTGGTGGTCAAGAGCGTGCCGGCGGTCCGGGTGGCCCGGCTGAGCACACGGGTGGCGAGCTTCGGCCCGGAGGACATCGGGCCCGTCGCCGGACCGCTGTTCGACGAGTTGTGCCGCCGGCTGGCGGCCGCGGGCGTGACACCGACGGGACCGGGCGTCCAGCACTACGAGGACGCCCCGGACGGCGGCGGGATCGTCGTCCACGTCGCCTTCCCGGTCGGCGCGGCCGCCCACGGCGAGGACGGTGGCGAGGACCGTGGCGAGGACTTCGAGGTCGTCGACCTGCCGGCCGTGCCCACGGTGGCCACCGTCGTCCACCACGGCTCCATGGACGACATCGTGCCCACCGCCCAGACCTTGGCCCGCTGGATCGACGCCAACGGCTACCGCTCGACGGGCTACGCGCGCGAGGTGTACCTCGCGTACGGCGAGGGCGACCCTGCGGGATGGGTGACGGAGATTCAGGAGCCGGTGACAGAAGCGGGATGATCCGGCCGAGCCCGGATGTGTGATCGGTCATAGCCCCACCCCCCACCCTGTGCTCACCTTGGAATGACCATGAGGCGGCCGACCTGGCCGCGCATTCCAAGGGGGGAATCATGCCGAAGCGCACAACCCGTACCCGCGGCAGGCTGGCCGCGCTCGCCGCGACCGCCGTGGCCGTGGCCGTGGCCGTGGCCGGCGGAACGGCCGTGGCCGGCCCGGCCGGCGCCGCGACGGGAGCGGAGGAGCCGGCCGGCACCCGTGCCGCGACGCAGCGGGCCCTGGACGGCCTGGTCGCGGCCGGGATGCCGGGCGTCGCCGCCGAGACCCGTACGCCCGGGGGGAAGTGGTTCGGTTCGTCCGGCTACGCGGACACCGGCACCCAGCGCAAGCGGACCGCCGACGACCACTTCCGGGCGGGCAGCATCACCAAGACGTTCGTGGCCACCACGCTCCTCCAGCTCGAAGCGGAGGGGAAGCTGAGCCTGGACGACTCGGTGGAGCGCCGGCTGCCGGGCGTCGTGAAGGGCAACGGCTACGACGCCAACAAGATCACGATCCGTCAGCTCCTCAACCACACCAGCGGTGTGCACGACATGGTGTACACCCCGGAGTGGGACAAGGACATGAACGGCCCCGGCTTCTTCGAGCACCGCTACGACGTCAAGACCCCGCAGGAGGTCATCGCGTACGGGCTGAAGTACGGGCCCGACTTCGAGCCGGGCAAGGGCTGGAACTACTCCAACACCGGCTTCGTCCTCGCCGGCATGGTCATCGAGAAGGTGACCGGCAAGCCGTACGCGAGCGAGATCGAGCGCCGCATCGTCAAGCCGCTGGGCCTGAAGGAGACGACGTTCCCGGGCACCGACCCGAAGCTGCCGGCCCCGCACCCGGTGGGCTACTCCAAGCTCTACGTCCAGAACCCCGGCCCGGAGATCCACGACGCCACCGAGTACCGCCCCTCCTGGTCCGGTGCGACGGGCGAGGTCGTCAGCACCAGCGGCGACCTGAACCGCTTCTACGGCGCGCTGCTGCAGGGCAAGCTGTTGCCGCGCAAGCAGCTGGACGCGATGCTCACGACGGTGGAGACGGGCCAGCACTTCCGGTACGGCCTGGGGATCATGTCGCGCAAGCTCACCTGCGGCACCACGGTGTGGGGTCACGACGGCGTGGTCTGGGGCTCGCTGTCCGGAGCCGCCGTGACCCGCGACGGCAGGAACGCGCTCACCTTCAACATCAACGGCGACTGGCTGGAGCAGTCCCCGCCCTTCGAGAACATGTTCGAGGGTGCGTTCTGCGGCACGACGGCGAAGACGCCCGGGAAGCCGGCGGCGCTCGGCCCGCTGAACCGCTGAACGCAGCCTGAAGAGGTCAAACCCCCCGAGGCTCCGCCCGCCCCACGATGAGACCCGCGCGGTCGATGCAGATGACGTCGACCGCGACGGGCGCGCCGCGCAGCACTGCCAGGGCCTCGTCGCGGGCGGTCGCGGCGACGAGGTCGCCGAGGGGGACGCCGGCGGCCTCGCACAGGCGCAGGGCCTCCAGCCCGGTGTTGGCGTCGGTGACGGCGGCGGCGAGGGCGTCGTCGCCACCGCCGTGGCGGGCAAGTCCGGCGAGGAACGCCTTGTTCACCTGTGAGCGGCCCGAGTGCAGGTCGAGGTGGCCGGCCGCCAGCTTGGAGAGCTTGGCGAAGCCGCCGGCGATGGTGAGCCGGTCCACGGGGTGCCGGCGGATGTACTTGAGCACGGCCCCGGCGAAGTCGCCCATGTCGAGCAGCGCGTCCTCGGGGAGT
The DNA here is from genome assembly GCF_020328095.1 of Streptomyces sichuanensis. Classification (NCBI taxonomy): domain Bacteria; kingdom Bacillati; phylum Actinomycetota; class Actinomycetes; order Kitasatosporales; family Streptomycetaceae; genus Streptomyces; species Streptomyces sichuanensis. Next base: position 57,139 of record NZ_JAIXMK010000016.1, on the reverse strand, counting down.
CCGTGCACGGCGACCGCGACCTTCTCGGACGTCGCGCCCGTGCAGCCCGCCACATGGGTACGGCCGGCGGCACGGGCCACGTCGACGCCGCGCCGGATGCTGTCGATCCAGGCGGAGCAGGAGTAGGGGACGACGATGCCGGTGGTGCCGAGGATGGAGATGCCGCCGAGGATGCCCAGGCGCGGGTTCCAGGTGGAGCGGGCGATCTCCTCGCCGTGATCGACGGCGATCTCGATCTCGACGTCGCCGGTGCCGCCGTGCCGGGCGGCGACCTCGGCGACGTGGTCGCGCATCATCTGCCGGGGCACGGGGTTGATGGCGGGTTCGCCCACGTCCAGCGGCAGCCCCGGCCGGGTGACCGTGCCGACGCCGGGGCCGGCCCGGAAGACGACGCCGGAGCCGGCGGGCAGGATCCGTACGGTGGCGCGGATGAGCGCCCCGTGCGTGACGTCGGGGTCGTCGCCGGCGTCCTTGACTATGGCGGCCATGGCCCGCCCGTCACCCGCCTCCTCGGCGGCGAGCGCGAAGGAGGGCGTCTGTCCCTTGGGCAGCGTGATCGTCACGGGGTCGGGGAACTCGCCGGTGAGCAGCGCGGTGTACGCGGCGGTGGTGGCGGCGGTGGCGCAGGCGCCCGTCGTCCAGCCGTGCCGGAGCCCGGTGTGCTGCAGCTGTGCGGTGCGCCCGCCGACGGCCTGGCCGGCCGGGGCGCCCGCTCCCGCCGCGTCGGCGGCGACCTCGGTCACGAGGACCTCCGGGCGCGGCCGTACGCTGGGGCTTCCCGCCGCGACGGCCCGGCGGGCCGGGCACAGTACAACGAGAGGCACCTGGTGAGCGCCACGCGCCACGTCCTGATCCTCGGCGGCACGACCGAGGCCCGCCGCCTGGCGGACACCCTCGCCGCCGACGCCGCGCTGCGGGTGACGAGCTCGCTCGCCGGTCGCGTCGCCGCACCGCGGCTGCCGGCCGGGCAGGTGCGGATCGGGGGCTTCGGCGGGCCCGAGGGCCTCGCCCGCTGGCTGCGCGAGCAGCAGGTGGACGCGCTCATCGACGCCACCCATCCTTTCGCCGGCACGATCAGTTTCAACGCGGCACGGGCGGCCGCCGCCGTCCATGTTCCCCTGCTGGCCGTCCGCAGACCCGGCTGGGTGGCGGGCCCGGGCGACGACTGGCACCCGGTGGCCTCACTGGCCGAGGCGGCGGACGCGCTGCCCGCGCTGGGGGAGCGGGTCTTCCTGACCACGGGCAGGATGGGCCTGGCGGCCTTCGCGCACCTTGAGGATAGGTGGTTCCTGGTCCGCTCCGTGGACGCCCCCGAGCCGCCCATGCCCCCGCACACGGAGGTCCTGCTGGACCGCGGCCCGTTCACGGTCGAAGGCGAGGCGGACCTGCTGCGCCGCCACCGGATCGACGTCCTGGTGACGAAGGACAGCGGCGCGGCGGCGACGTCCGCGAAACTGACCGCGGCCCGCGAGGCGGGCATCCCGGTCGTGGTGGTCCGGCGGCCGGCGGTGCCGGAGGGGGTGCCCGAGGCGGCGGGACCGCAGGAAGCGGCCGCGTGGGTACGAGAGGTCCTGGACGGACGGTGACCGCGTGGGTTCCGGTCCGGCGCCGGGGGGTGAGCCGGTACGGTGCGAGGAGCGCCTGAGGACGGAGGACCCATGACCGCACAGCACGCCGAAGAACCTGCCGAGCTCGTTCCGCGGCCGGAGATGACGTTCCCGGCGCTGCGCGCCGCGCTGGCCCGCGTCGCGTCCTCCCGCCTCGCGGAGTTCCAGGCGGACCGTGATTCCGCGTTCACCGCGGCCACTCAGCACGCCTCCTTCAACCCGATCCGTATGTTCCAGGTCAAGTGGGCGACCGAAATCGAGATCGAGCGCAGGCCGGCCCTGGCCGCTCGGTACCGAGCAGCCCTGGACGGCGCGAACACCTTCGACCGCGACGACCCCAGGTGGCGTGCGGCCATGGACGCATGCATGGCCGTCCGGAACGAGGCTCGTGCTGCGGTGACCGGTGACTGAGGCGTGGGCGTGGGAGTACGACCCTGACCCCCGATACGTCATCGGCGGCATCGACAACCTCGCCTTCATCGCGAGGGTCGAGGAGCGGGCCGACGAACTGGTCCGTGCGGCTGCAGCGCTCTACCTGGACGGGGCGAAGTACACCGGTACCTCGCCCCGCCTGCAGGAGGAGACCATCGACGCGTCGGGGATGTTCGTGTATCAGGTCGTGCCCCGCCACCAGCGGGTCTACATCCGCCAGGTCTCCTTCCTCGGACTGTGATCCGCAGGTGCGTCAGCGCTCCGGATACCGCCGGGGTGTCCAGACGATCTCCTCCGCGCCGGAGTCGCCGCGGCGTACCGCCTGCGTCTGCGTCGAGCCCACGATGAGCAGGGTGCGCATGTCGACCTGATCCGGGTCGAGTTCGCCGAGGCGGACGATACGGACGGATTCCTCCGGGCCGCCCACGTCGCGGGCCAGGACCACCGGGGTGTCGGGCGTGCGGTGTTCCAGGAGGAGGTCGCGGGCCTTGCCGACCTGCCAGCTGCGGCTGCGGGAGCCGGGGTTGTAGAGGGCCAGCACCAGGTCGGCGGCCGCTGCGGAGCGCAGCCGCTCCGCGATGACCTCCCACGGCTTGAGGCGGTCGGAGAGGGAGACGACCGCGTAGTCGTGGCCGAGGGGGGCGCCCGCCCGGGCGGCGGCGGCGTGGGCGGCCGTCATGCCGGGGACCACCCGGACCGGGATCTCGCGGTAGGGGTCCTCGGAGGCGACTTCGAGCACGGCCGTGGCCATCGCGAAGACGCCCGGGTCGCCGGACGAGACGACGGCCACGCGCCGGCCCTGGCGTGCGAGGTCGAGGGCGAAGTCGGCGCGTTCGGACTCCACCTTGTTGTCGGAGGCGTGCCGGCGCTGGCCGGGGCGCACGGGAACGCGGTCCACGTACGTGGTGTACCCCACCACGTCCTCCGCCGCCGCCAGCGCACCCCGCGCCTCGGGCGTCAGCCACAGCGGGCCCGCCGGGCCGAGTCCGACGACCACGACCTCGCCGCCCCCGGCGACGGGCGGCGCGTCGACGCGGCTCGGCAGCACCGCCACCGAGAAGTACGGCACCGACTCCGGGTCCACGTCCGCCAGCCGGCCGGTCCGTTCGCCGCTCATCGTCGCGCGTTCGACGTACCGCGCCTCCGCCAGCCGGCCCGAGCGCTCCAGCGCGCCGCGCACCGCCGGGAAGGTCCGGCCGAGCTTCATCACCACGGCCGAGTCCGTCGAGGCCAGGCGGGCCGTCAGCTCCTCCTCCGGCAGCGTGCCGGGAAGGATCGTCAGCACCTCCTCGCCCTCGACGAGCGGCTCGCCCAGGCGGGCGGCGGCCGCGCTCACCGAGGTGACCCCGGGCACGACCTCCGTCGGGTAGCGGTGGGCCAGCCGCTTGTGCATGTGCATGTACGAGCTGTAGAAGAGCGGGTCGCCCTCGGCGAGCACCGCGACCGTCCGCCCGGCGTCGAGGTGGGCGGCCAGCCGGGCCGCGGCCTCCTCGTAGAACTCCTCCATCGCCCCCCGGTAGCCGCCGGGGTGGTCGGTGGCCTCGGTGGTCACCGGGTAGACCAGCTGCTCCTCGATCTGGCCGGGACGCAGGTGCGCCGCGGCGATCGAGCGCGCGATGCTGCGGCCGTGCCGGGCGCTGTGGTACGCCACGACGTCCGCCGCCGCGATGACCTCCACGGCCCGTACGGTCATCAGCGACGGGTCGCCGGGACCCAGCCCGACGCCGTACAGCCGGCCGGCCGTCTGCGGATGCTGCTCGCTCACTCTTCCTCGCTCGCTATCGCGTTGATCGCGGCCGCGGCCATCGCACTGCCGCCCCGCCTGCCCCGCACCACCAGATACTCCAGCCCCAGGGGGCTGTCCACCAGCGCGTCCTTGGACTCGGCGGCGCCGATGAAACCGACCGGAATGCCGAGGACCGCGGCCGGGCGCGGCGCCCCCTCGGCCACCATCTCCAGCAGACGGAACAGCGCGGTCGGCGCGTTGCCGACCGCCACCACGGCGCCGTCCAGCTTCTCGCGCCACAGCTCCAGCGCCGCCGCGCTGCGGGTCGTGCCCATGCGGCGGGCCAGCTCCGGCACCGCCGGGTCGGCGAGCGTGCACAGCACCTCGTTGTCCGCGGGCAGCCGCTTGCGGGTGACGCCGCTGGCGACCATGTTGGCGTCGCACAGGACCGGCGCCCCGGCGCGCAGCGCCTCGCGCGCCCGCGCGACCACCTGCGGGGAGTACGCGAGGTCCCGTACGAGATCGGTCATGCCGCACGCATGGATCATGCGCACCGCGACCTGACTCACCTCCGGCGGCAGCCCGCCGAGGTCGGCCTCGGCGCGGATGGTGGCGAAGGACTGGCGGTAGATGGACGCGCCGTCCTTTTCGTAGTCGAACACTGTGCCCTCGTCGCCTTCGTCGTTCATGTCGTACGGGTGGTGCCTGGTGGGGGTGCTGCCGTTGCTGTCGTGGCGGTCGTCGTTCTCGGGGCGATGCCGGGCGTACGTGCCGTGGTCACCGCTTCGGCCAGCTCCGGTGCCGTTTCCGGGGCCACCGCGTGGGGTGTGTCCGGGGCGCCGGTCCGTACGGTGACGCGGTAGCCGTCCGCGGTCGCCAGCACGTCGACCCACGGGCCGTCGGAGGGGTGGCCGCAGCGCCGTTCGCATCCGGACCAGTACACCGGCAGCACCCGGGGCCCGCCAGGGCGCGCGTCGGTGAGCGCGGCGGACGCGTCGGCCCGTACGTCCGTGAGCGACCTCGCGCAGCCCGGGCGCCCGGCGCACGCGCCTGCGCGGTGCCACGGGGAGGCGGGGGAGGTGACGAGGCCGGCGTCGGCGAGCACGGCCAGCCGGGCGGCAGCGGCCCCGCGGGGGAGGCCGGGGAGGACGATGCCGCGCCAGGGCGTCACCCGCAGTTCGCCGGTGCCGGCTTCGGCGGCGGTACGGGCGAGGAGCCGCCACTGTCCGACGGTGAGCCGGCCGAGGGGCGCCGTGACGGACAGCGCGCACCGACCGTCGGGCCCGACGACGGGCCCCGGTTCGGGGACCGGTCCCGGCCCGGCCACCGGTCCTGCTTCGGCCGTCGGTCCCGGCACGGCCACGGGCCCCGGTCCGGCTGCTGTGTCGACAGCCGGTGCCGGGCCGGAGGTGGGCCCGGCACCGGCGGGCTCGGCAAGGGCCGACCCGGCAGCAGTGGGCCCGGCAACGGCTGACGCGGCAACAGTGGGCCCGGCAGCGGCGGGTCCGGCAAGGGCGGCCGTCCCGCCGATCGCCTCAGCCGGTATGCCGGCCTCAACAAGGCGGTCGGCCAAGGCGTCCAGGGGCGGGCGGTGTTGCGGAGCCAGGTCCTTGATGCGCCAGGCGGTCACCTCGTGTGCGCGCAACGTGCCGAGGAAGTGCTCGGCGGCCAGGACCGCCGCCCGCGGCGCGTCCGCGGCCGGTATCCGCAGCCCGGCCGGCCCGGTGGCGTAGCGCAGGACGGCCTGGTCGCCCTCCTCTGCGATCAATGTCACATCGGGGTCGAGGGCCGCGACGTCGCCGCGCCCGTCGTCCAGCCCGAAGAGGAAGCGCCCGGAAAGCGCAGTGATGTCGGGGTTCTCGCAGAGCAGCCGGTCCAGCTCCCGTGCCCACGCCTGGACGTCGGCGTGCCCGGAGCCGTCCAGTCCGCTCAGTGGCGAGGCGACCAGATTGCGCACCCGCTCGTGTGCGTCCGACGGCAGCAGGCCGGCCGCGCGCAGCCGCGCCGCCAGGACGGCCCCGCAGTCCGAAGGCAGGCCGCGCAGCTGGAGGTTGCCGCGGGAGGTGAGGTCGAGGTGTCCGTCGCCCAGCTCCTCGGCCAGCCCGGCCAGGGCCTCGGCCTGACGGGTCGTCAAAAGCCCGGCGGGCACCCGGATGCGGGCCAGCGCCCCGTCGGCCGCGGAGTGCAGCCGCAGCGCGCCGGGGCACGCGTCGCCGCGGTCGCGCGGGGATGCGCCGGTTCGGCACGTCTCGTCCCGGTCCGCGGGAGATGTGGGGGGCACAGGCATGGCGGCGAGCATACCGACGCCGGGGCCCGGTGCACCGTCCCGCACCGGATCACCAGCGCTTACTATGCTCACCAGGTGGGCAGTATCCAGCAGTCCCGTCGGATATCCGGCCCGCCGTACGCCAGCGACGGCGTCAGGGGAGGAAGCCGGTGAGACTCCGGCACGGTCCCGCCACTGTGAGCGCGGCAGCGATGCCGCGCGAGTCAGGAACTCCCGCCGTCCTCCAACCGCCCGGGGCGCGGACCCCGAGGAAGGCCAGCCGCAGCATGCGCACGTTCCGGTGCCGCGCACCCCGGGCGACCCTCGAAGCACTCGGGAGCGCCGCGTGATCCTTCTCCTGTCGACGTCCGACACCGACCTGCTCAGTGCCCGCGCGGCCGCCGCACAGGGGGGCCCGGTCCCGTACCGGCTCGCGAACCCCGCCCGGCTCGCGCTCGACGACCTCCCGGCGCTCCTGGAGGGCACCGACCTCGTCGTCGTCCGGCTCCTCGGCGGCGTGCGCGCCTGGCAGGAGGGGCTCGACCTGCTGCTCGCCCAGGAACGCCCCGTCGTCGTCCTCACCGGCGAACAGGCCCCCGACGCCCAGTTGATGGAGGCGTCCACCGTCCCCATCGGCATCGCCGCCGAGGCCCACGCCTACCTCGCCCACGGCGGCCCCGCCAACCTGGAACAGCTGGCCCGCTTCCTCTCCGACACCGTGCTGCTCACCGGCCACGGCTTCGAGGCCCCGGCCGCCGCCCCCACCTGGGGCGAGCTGGAGCGCACCCCCAGGCCCGGCGCCAGTGGCCCGCTCGTCGCGGTGCTCTACTACCGTGCCCACCACATGAGCGGCAACACCGCCTTCGTGGACGCCCTCTGCGACGCCGTCGAGGACGCCGGCGGCCGCGCCCTCCCGCTGTACGTGGCCTCCCTGCGCGCCCCCGAGGCCGAGCTCATCGAGGCGCTCGGCGCGGCCGACGCCGTCGTCACCACCGTCCTCGCCGCCGGCGGCACCCGGCCCGCCGAGGCGTCGGCCGGTGGCGACGACGAGTCGTGGGACGCCGGCGCCCTCGCCTCCCTCGACGTGCCGATCCTGCAGGCCCTGTGCCTGACCGGCCCGCGCAGCGCGTGGGAGGAGAACGACGAGGGGCTCTCGCCGCTCGACGCCGCCACGCAGGTGGCCGTCCCCGAGTTCGACGGCCGCATCATCACCGTCCCGTTCTCCTTCAAGGAGGTCGACGAGGACGGCCTGCCCGCCTACGTCGCCGACCCCGAGCGCGCCGCCCGCGTCGCCGGCATCGCCGTGCGCCACGCCAGGCTGCGCCACATCCCGGCCGGCGACAAGCGGATCGCGCTCGTCCTGTCCGCGTACCCCACCAAGCACTCCCGCATCGGCAACGCCGTCGGCCTCGACACCCCCGCCAGCGCCGTGGCGCTGCTGCGCCGGCTGCGCGAGGAGGGCTACGACTTCGGCGACGAGGAGGTCCCCGGCCTCGCGTCCGGCGACGGCGACGAGCTGATCTACGCCCTGATCGAGGCCGGCGGCCACGACCAGGACTGGCTCACCGAGGAGCAGCTCGCCCGCAACCCCGTCCGGATCCCGGCCGCCGACTACAAGCGCTGGTACGCGCAGTTGCCCGCCGAGCTGCGCGCGTCCGTCGAGGAGCACTGGGGCCCGGCGCCCGGCGAGATGTTCCTCGACCGCAGCCGCACTGCCGAGGGCGACCCGGAAGGCGACATCGTTCTCGCCGCCCTGCGCCGCGGGAACCTGCTCATCCTCATCCAGCCGCCGCGCGGCTTCGGCGAGAACCCCATCGCCATCTACCACGACCCCGACCTCCCGCCCTCCCACCACTACCTGGCCGCCTACCGCTGGATCGCGGCCGCGCGCGAGGACGGCGGCTTCGGTGCCGACGCGATGGTGCACCTCGGCAAGCACGGCAACCTGGAGTGGCTGCCCGGCAAGAACGCCGGCCTGTCCGCCGCCTGCGGCCCCGACGCCGCGCTCGGCGACCTGCCGCTCGTCTACCCCTTCCTCGTCAACGACCCCGGCGAGGGCACCCAGGCCAAGCGCCGCGCCCACGCCACGCTCGTCGACCACCTCGTGCCGCCGATGGCCCGCGCCGAGTCCTACGGCGACATCACGCGCCTGGAACAGCTCCTGGACGAGTACGCGCAGATCTCCGCGATGGACCCGGCCAAGCTGCCCGCGATCCGCGCCCAGATCTGGACGCTGATCCAGGCCGCCCGGCTCGACCACGACCTCGGGCTGGAGGAGCGCCCGGAGGACGACGGCTTCGACGACTTCCTGCTCCACGTCGACGGCTGGCTGTGCGAGGTCAAGGACGCCCAGATCCGCGACGGTCTGCACGTGCTGGGCGGCGCGCCCACCGGCGAGGCGCGGGTCAACCTCGTCCTGTCGATCCTGCGCGCCCGCCAGATCTGGGGCGGCACGACAGCCCTGCCGGGCCTGCGCGAGGCGCTCGGCCTGGACGAGTCCGCCGCCACCCGCACCACCGCGGACGAGGCCGAGGAGAAGGCCCGCGCCCTGGTGGAGGCCATGGAGGCCGCGGACTGGGACCCGGCCGCGGTCGCCTCCGTGGCCGCGGAGCACGGTGAGCAGGTCGCCGCGATCCTGGCCTTCGCCGCCCGCGAGGTCGTCCCGCGCCTGGCCGGCACCACGGCCGAACTCGACCACGCCGTCAAGGCCCTGGCCGGCGGCTTCGTCCCGGCCGGCCCGTCCGGCTCCCCGCTGCGGGGCCTGGTCAACGTCCTGCCGACGGGCCGCAACTTCTACTCCGTCGACCCCAAGGCCGTCCCCAGCCGCCTTGCCTGGGAGACGGGCCAGGCCCTCGCGGACTCCCTCCTGGAGCGCTACCGCACGGACAACGGTGAGTGGCCGCAGTCCGTGGGCCTCTCCCTGTGGGGCACGAGCGCGATGCGCACGGCGGGCGACGACGTGGCGGAAGCGCTGGCGCTGCTGGGCGTCCGCCCGGTGTGGGACGAGGCGTCGCGCCGGGTGACGGGCCTCGAACCCATCCCCCTCGACGAGCTCGGCCGCCCCCGCATCGATGTGACCCTCCGCATCAGCGGCTTCTTCCGCGACGCCTTCCCGCACGTCATCGGCCTGCTGGACGACGCGGTGCGGCTGGCGGCGTCACTGGACGAGCCGGCCGACCGCAACCACGTCCGCGCCCACACCCAGGCCGACCTCGCCACCCACGGCGACGAGCGCCGCGCCACGACCCGCATCTTCGGCTCCCGCCCGGGCACGTACGGCGCCGGCCTCCTCCAGCTCATCGACAGCCGCGACTGGCGCACCGACGCCGACCTCGCCGAGGTCTACACCGTCTGGGGCGGCTACGCCTACGGCCGTGGCCTGGAGGGCTGCCCGGCCCGCGAGGAGATGGAGACGGCGTACAAGCGCATCGCGGTCGCGGCGAAGAACACCGACACCCGCGAGCACGACATCGCCGACTCCGACGACTACTTCCAGTACCACGGCGGCATGGTCGCCACGGTCAAGGCCCTCAAGGGCACGGCACCGGCCGCGTACATCGGCGACTCCACCCGCCCCGAGACGATCCGCACCCGCACCCTGGTCGAGGAGACCTCCCGCGTCTTCCGCGCCCGCGTGGTCAACCCCCGCTGGATCGAGGCCATGCGCCGCCACGGCTACAAGGGCGCCTTCGAACTCGCCGCCACCGTCGACTACTTGTTCGGCTACGACGCCACCACGGGCGTCGTCCCCGACTGGATGTACGACAAGCTCGCCCAGACCTACGTCCTCGACCCGGACAACCGCGCCTTCCTGGAGGACGCCAACCCCTGGGCCCTCCACGGCATCTCCGAACGCCTCCTGGAGGCCGAGAGCCGCGGCATGTGGGCCAAGCCGGACGCCGAGACCCTCGAAGCCCTGCGCCAGGTCTTCCTGGAGACCGAGGGGAACCTGGAGGGCGGGGAGTGACGCCGCGAACCCACGGCGGGTGACCACCGGTCCACCTAGAGTCCTGTCCCATGGACGGGAACGAGAACGGGCGGGGTCACTCCCTGGGCGTGACCCTCGCCGAGCTGATCGGCGCGCCTCTGTGGGGCGCGCTGCTCGGCGAGGGGCGCGAGCGCACGCACCGCGCCGGAGAAGTGCTGTTACGGCAAGGCGATTCCGGTACCCATGTGCTCGCGCTGACCTGCGGGGCCGTCAAGGTGACCCGGATCGAGTGGGACGGCCGGCTCCGTGTCCTCGCCTTCCGCGGAACGGGCGATGTCGTGGGCGAAGCGGCGGTCGCACGTGAGGGAATGACCCGGCTGGCGACCGTGGAATCCATATCCGACTGTTCGGTCGTGGTCGTGGAGAAGGGCCGGTTCATACGCTTCGTCGACCGGCACGGTCTGTCGCCGGTCCTCCACCAGCACGCCCTCATCCGACTGGGCGAGTCCGACCGCGCCCGGGCCGGGTACGGCGGATCGTGTGAGCGGCTCGCCGAGGCGCTGTTGGCGCTGGCCGCGGCGTTCGGCGGCCCGGTGCGGCCCGGCGGCCTGGAACTGGCCGTGACCAGAGCGGAACTCGCCCAGTACCTGGGAATTTCCCGCAACACGGTCAGCACCAGGCTGCGCGAAATCGGCGAGCGCATCGTCTCCGCAGAGCGGAAGAGCATCGTCGTCCACGACATGGCGGCACTGAGCGCGGTGGCCGGCCCCCGGCGCTGATCTTCTGCTGCTGACGAGCGATTTCCGTCATGCTTCCAGCGCACGCGCGGTGCACACGGCCGCTCCCGGCTCCACGAGCATCTGAGGCGTCCGGCCCGGCGCGGCACCCGCGCCGGGCGAGCCCTCACGCAGAGGAGCACGCCCATGTCCGTCACCGACTTTCCGCCCTCGGGACCGGCACCCTGGAGCGTCAGCCGGGACCTGCCGCCCTACCGTGGGATCCTGGCCGTCGACGCCAAGGACTTCACGGGAAGGCCCGCCGTCGAGCACGTCACGATCGCCACGGCCATCCCGCAGCTCCTCCGCCAGACCCTCGACCGCGCCGGGCTCGGCGAACTGTGGAAGGACCAGCGGTTCGCCAACCACACCGGGGACGGGTTCGTCTTCGGCTTCGACCCGACCGCCCTGCCGCGAGTGATCCACCCCTTCCTGAACGAACTCCAGGAACTGCTCACCGACTACAACATCCACGCGACCGCCACCGGCCCCCTCCGCCTGCGCGTCAGCCTCCACGTCGGGCCGCTGCCCGACTCCGGTGCCCCCGGCGACGGCAACGGCACGCCCCGCAACGACACCCACCGACTCCTGGACTCCAGGCCGGTCAAGCTCATGCTGGCCTCCAGCGAGAACATCACCCAGGTTGCCGCGATCGTCTCCCAGCGCGTCTTCGAGGACGCCGTCCTCTCCGGCTACACCCGACTCCACCCCGACCGCTTCATCGAGGTGCCCGCCACGGTCGAGGGCAAGAACTTCCAGCAGCGCGCCTGGCTGCACGTCCCCGCTCCTTCGGGCAGTCTCTACGACCGCCGGATCCTGGGTGAGGACTCTCAGCCCGACGAGGCACAACCGTCCACCGGCGAGGCCCCCGCACGTCCCGCGCAGCAGCCCGCCGGCCCCACCACGAGCTACGACCGCAGCTTCATTTCGCATTCCGAGAACGTCCACGGGGGCCAGAACATCAACAACTACGACGGTCCCGGACCGCGTAACGGTGGCGGTGCGGGCCGGTGAACCCGCCCGACGTCGACTGGGCCGAGCCGCTCGGAGGCGGGGACCAGCCCACCGTGCAGGTGTGGAATGTGTCGAGGAGCTTCGTGAACCTCGCCGAGACCATCCACGGCGGTCAACACGTCGACAATCACGAAGGCGGCCCTTCCGGACTATCGGCATCGCAGTTCGCCGTCGAGCGTCGAGAGGGGGACATTCCCGCCGACAGCGTCGTCCTCGCCGGACGGGGATTTGCCGAACCGGCCTGGTTCCCCTCCGCCCTCGCCGGTCTCGACAGCCGTCTGCTCTTCCTCACGGGCCGCTCCGGCAGTGGGCGCAGGACTGCCGCGCTGAACCTGCTGCACCGGCATACGGGGGGATTCGCCCTGCGCGCCGTCGACTCCGACGTCGACCTGGCGACATGGACCGCGACCAGCACGACAGCCCGCGGCTACCTGGTCGACGGACTCGTGGAGACACGGGTCCTCGCCCTCGACGCCCTCGGCCTGGACTCCCTGCGCAGCCGACTCCGCGACGCCGACGCCCGCATGGTCGTGATCACCACGGCCGCGCCGCGTGTGGTGGCCCATCTGCGCGGCCTGCTCGACCGGCCGCCCGTGCACGCTGAACCCCCACCACCGCGCGACGTGCTGACGGCCCAGCTGACCTCCGTACTGCTCAGCGGCGAGCGAACGGATGCTGCGCTGGCCGGCCTGCCGCCGGGTCTCCTCGACGAGTTCCTTACCCCCGGCCTCGGCCCCGCGCAGGTGGTCGAGATCGCCGGCGAAGTGGTACGAGCCGTCACCGGCGAGGCCCCCGCGGCGGGCATCCGCGAACGCCTCAGCATCCATGCCGACGCCCATGCGCCGCACCTGTTGCGGTCCTTGCACGACAGCCCGGAAGATCTCGCCCTCCTCCTCGCCACCTGCGTGTTCGAGCAGTTCGACCACACCGTCGTGGAGGAGGAGGCGCGGCGACTGAAGAAGCTCGCCGACGGCAGGCTCGACAGCGAATCCGCCCCCGACGGCCAGGAGCCGGAGGCAGGCCGACGCCCCAACCCGGAGTTCGTGCTGCGCCGTCCCCTGAGGGACCGCCTGGAGGCCATCGAAGCCTGCCGCACCCGTCCCGAAGTCCGGCCGGCTTCGGCGTACAACGGCTGCACTGTCGTTCCCGTCGCCTTCAAGCGGCATCTGCAGGGCAAGGCCGTGCTCAAACACGTGTGGGAAGAACACCACGATGCCCGTGGCCTGCTCGTGGAATGGCTCCGGCAGACACCCGAGAGCAACGGCAGGGGTGCACGGGCCGGCTTCATCCTCGGCCAGCTCGCCCGATGGAGCTCGGGCCACCAGGCGCTGCGCCCCGTGGAGCAGTTCGTCGACTCCGATCGCCCGGCCGACTGGCGCATGGCAGCCCGAGCGCTGGGCGCGGCCTCGGCAGACCCCGTGCTCGCCGGCGCGATCAAAAGCAGGCTGCGCGGCTGGAGCGGTGCGGCAGGCGGGTCCAGGCGCTGCACGGTCGCACTGACCTGCGCGACGGAGTTCGGCCTGGCACGGCCGGAGACGGCGCTGAACCTGCTGCACGCGACGGTGACGACACGGGCCGACGACTCCATCGTGGTCGAATCCGCCGTTCGCAGGGCCCTGGTGAACCTCTTCACCGAAACCATGGTCCGGCTCCGGCTCCTCAACACCCTCGCTCGGTGGGCGGGCGAGGGCGGAGCGGCGAGACGCACGGCGTGTGCCGCCGTGGCCCAGATGGTGAAGGCCGCGGCCACCATCAGGGAACCGGGGGAGTGGTGGAGCGACCACCTGCTCGCCGACCGCACACCGGACGGGAACCCGTCGGCGGATCCCGCGGGTCTGACACTGATCCGTCGCGCTCTCACCGAACAGGCCAGCTACGCGCCCATGCGCGATGCGCTCCTTACATGGCAGGACCGCGCTGCCGGTGACCCCCACAGGGCGCCGGCCTTCGAGCACCTCGTCGACGGGTTGGCGCCGCACCTGCACGGCGGTGTCTTCCGGCTGTTCACCGACCTGGAATGCGCCGTGTCGGCTCCCGGCGCCGAACGAGCGGCACGAGCCCTGGCCGAGTGGCGTCAGGGCGTGTCGCAGAGAGGCCGAGCATGACCACCACCTACTATGCGGCGCCACCCCGCCCCGGCGGCGGCCTCTGGGAGACCAGCAAGGGAAAGCCCTTCCGGCAGCTCCTCCGCTTCCGGACCTCCCCGCGGCCGGACACCGCGCTGGTGCTGATCGACCGGGACCAGCATGCCGTGTGGGAGCCGGAGACGCGTGTCTCGCTGACACGGGCCGCCTTCGGACGCTACACCGAGGCCCACCTCGTGGACACCACCCGCAGAAGCGGTGTCTGGCAGCTCATGCTCAGCGACCGGCAGGCCGCGCTCGAAGTCACCTGGTGGGCCGCGGACCCGCGGCTGGTCGTCCTCAATCGCCATCTGCTGAACGACCCGTGGGCGGCCGTCAGCGGGTATCTGGACGGACTGCTGGAGTCCGTCGCGGCCCGCTGCCGGGCTGTCGGCCGGGAACTCACCGCCCGAGACGTCCTCGGGCAGCTGACCCAGCCGCAGCACCTTCCCCACCTGGGGCTGTCCTGCCGCGTGGAGACCACCCCGCCCGAGTTCGACGCCCTCGGCCCCGTCGTCGCCTCGCCTCCTCAGCTGTGGTCGCCCCAGCGGCGTGAGGAGTACGAGTTCTACCTTCAAGCAGTGCGCACCGGCCCGGAAGCGCTGGTCGCCCTGTGGCTGCTCCACCACCCGAACGAGGTGCGGGACGTCCTGGAATGGGTGGTCGACCACCCGCGCGAGATCACGGGCGTGCCGGACGACGACGGCGGTCGCGCCCTCTTCGACAGCCTTCCCGGCGAAATGAAGGAACAACTGGCGAGGGCCGACGCCGAGTATCCGGCCGGACCGCCGCCGTACGCCGCGATAGACCGCGATGTTCCGGACCGGCTGTGAGCGGCCGTCGAGGAGACAGGAGGTACGTCATGCGTGACGAGTGGTACTACCGCCGCGGGCACTGGGTCCGGAAACCGGCTGCGCGCAGGAACAGCGGCCCCTGGACTGCCCTCGCCGTCGCTGCCGTGCTCGGCTGGGGAATGTTCAACGGATGCCTGCACGACGGCACGGACGACCAGCCGCCGCCCACTCCTCCTTTCTCTTCCCCGGCGGTGCCCCGGTGAGCGGCACGGCGCGGCGAAGGCGAAGGCGACAGCTCCTGCCCCGCACCGGGGGCGAGGCCGTAGCCGCGGTCGTCGTGCTCGGAGTGCTCGGTCTCGCCCTGCGCCGCCTGGCACGGTTCCTGCAGAACCTCGACCCGTACCTGTGGCCCGTGATCTTCGTGACGGCCGGCTGTGCGGCGGCGGTATGCGGTACGCGCCTGGTGCGGCGCCGTACGGTGCGGCGGGAACGGGCCCGTCGGCTGGAGCGGTTGCGGATGCCGCTGCACGAGGTGGACGCCCTCTCTCCCGACCAGTTCGAACTGGCCATAAGGGACCTGATGGCACGTGACGGCATCAGCGCACGCCACGTCGGGCGCCGCGGCGACCAGGCCGCGGACGTCATCGGGCGTGACACGGACGGCCGGGTCATCGTCGCCCAGTGCAAGCACACGATGTTCGGAGGCCGGGTCGGATCGCACGTGATGTACGAGGTCAACGGGACCGCCACACCCGTCCACGGCGCCGACGTGGCGGTCGTGGTGACCAACGGCGGCTTCACCCGCGACGCCCGCTCGTGGGGCGACCGCAACGGCGTGCACTGGATCGACCGCGAACGCCTGCGGGCATGGGCCGAAGAGGGCAGCAGCCTGCACCAAGTGCTCGGCCTGGCCACGCCCGCATCGGGCCGACCCGGCGGCTGACCTCACGTTTTGAGGCCGGACTGCCCCGTTCCATAGGATCGCCCGATGATCATCACAAAACGGCTGGCGGCGGGTGCCTGCGCCCTGCTCGCCGCCCTGGCCGGGGGTATGGCGCCGGCGAGTGCCGCCGACGGGCCCCCCAAGGATTCGCCCAAGGTCGAACTCGTCCTCGACGTCAGCGGCTCGATGCGGGCCCGGGACGTCGACGGCGACACCCGCATGGCCGCCGCGCAGCAGGCGTTCAACGAGGTCATCGACGCGGTGCCGGAAGGCGTGCGGCTCGGCATCCGCACGCTCGGGGCCGATTACGCCGGTGACGACAAGGCGACCGGCTGCCGCGACAGCAAGCAGCTCTACCCCGTCGGCAAGGTGAACAAGACCGAGGCCAAGGCCGCGGTCGCGACGCTGCGACCGACCGGCTGGACGCCCATCGGATACGCCCTGCGCGGCGCCGACCAGGACCTGGGGACGGACGGCGGCACGCGCCGGATCGTGCTCATCACCGACGGTGAGGACTCCTGCGGGCTGCCCGACCCGTGCGACGTGGCGCGCGAACTCGCCGCCAAGGGCACCCACTTGACCGTCGACACGCTCGGCCTCACCCAGGACGACAAGACGCGCGAGCAGCTCAGCTGCATCGCCGAGGCCACCGGTGGCACGTACACCACCGTGCGGCACCGCAAGGAGCTCTCCGGCCGGATCAAGCAGCTGGTGCGCCGGGCGGAGACGCCCGTCGACACCCCGAAGCCCGTCGAGGGCGGCAACGCGTGCCCGACCGCGCCCGAGATCGGTGCCGGGATCTGGACCGACCGGGAGAAGTTCTCCGAGCACCGCTGGTACCGCGTCAAGGTCAAGCCCGGGCAGGAGCTGCGCGCCTCCGTCAGCGTCGGCGCCGACCGCGCCGTCGACCGGGACTACGGGGTGCTGGTCCGCGCCGTGGGTGCGGGCGGGCGGGAACTCGTCCGCGGGTCGGACGCCGGCAGCGGGCGCACCGACGTGATGGCGTCGGGGCTCCGTCTTCCGGTGTGGAAGGCCAAGGAGGACGACAAGGAGCCCAGGAACGTCTGCCTGGAGGTCTCCAACTCCTTCTCCGCACCCCCCTCCGTCAAGCGGGACCCGGGCCTGCCCGTCGAACTCGCCGTCGATCTGGTGGACGCCCCCGACAGCCCCTCCGACCTCGCCGCCTTCGGCCTCGGCCGGGGCTGGGTGCTGCTCCTGGTCCTGGGCGTGACGGGACTGCTGGCCGGGCTCGCGTGGGGCTGGCTGGCCCGCTGGCGCGTAGCGGTGTGGAGGGAGAACTGATGCGACGGACGACACGTGTGCTGACGGCCGGGCTGCTCGCCGCGGCCGGGGCGTTCGGCCCGGCGGCGGTCGCCGTGGCCGACGACGAGGCACCCACCGAGGCCGGTACCGCCTTCCGCACCGCCGTGGCGATCGAGCAGGGCGAGAAGGCCACCGCCGACGCCTCCACCGGCGACTACCTCTACTGGCAGTTCCCTGCCGGCGCCGGGCAGCGGCCCACCGTCAAGGCGACGGTGACGCTGCCCGAGACGTCCGCACGGCACGGCTCCGCCACCTGGCAGCTCGACGTCTTCGACGGGCTGCGCCGCCGCCAGGCGTGCACGTCCGGCGAGCCCACCAAGCGGGCCTCCGGCCAGGCGTCCACCGTGGACCTGACCTGCACCCTGCGGACCGTGCGCCCCTGGGCCGAGCGGTGGGCCAACGACCCGCTGCCCGGCGCGTACTACATCCGGCTCACCGTCACCGACGCCCCCGAGCGGGACCTCGGCCTGCCGGTGAAGGCGGCGGTCGAGGCCACCGCCGAGGACATGGGCGGCGAGCGCGCCGAGGGCGGTGAACTGGGTGCGCCGCTGCACGCGAAGGCCGTCGCCGAGCCCGACGGCGGCTGGAACGGCAGCTGGTTCACGTCCCGTTGGGTATGGACGGTCGGCGGCGCCGTGCTCGGCGCCCTCGCGGCCGTCGGCGGGTACACCCTGACCCGCCACCCGCGCCGCCGCTGACGGCGACCGGACCGGTGACCGGCGGCGTCCCCGCACTGCGGGGACGCCGCCGGCCCGCGTTTCAGGGGGCGGCGGGATCGTCGCCGCGCACCGCCTGCACGTACAGCTCCCACAGGTCCTCGGTGAAGTACGAGCTGTAGGAGATGTCCGGGGTGTCACCGCCCGTGTGGTAGCCGCCGATCACCCCGATCAGCGCGTACCCGCCGAACCGGCGCACCAGGAACGGGCCGCCGGAGGTGCCGCCGACGTACCCCGCGCAGGCGATCTCCAGGAAGTCGCCGGGCGCGGCCGGATCCGTGCTGGTGTAGCGGTGCGTGGAGGAGCTGCAGTCCAGCGGCTTGGGGTACCTGGCGTCGCTGCTGCCCGGATAGCCGATCAGCCGTACGTTCCCGTGCCGGTACCCGGGGTACACGGCCAGGTCGAATCCGCCGACGGCCCGCTCGACCCGGGTGCCGTCCGCGCGCCGGCCGAGCCGGACCACCGTGTAGTCCCAGCGCGCCCCGCCGTCGGTGCCCAGGTCGTAGTACCGCTGGTCGATGTAGATGAGTTCGACGGGGAAGACACCGTGCGGCTTCAGGCCGTCGTGGTACTGCGGCACGAACGACAGCCGCTTCTTCGGGTCCGGCGAGCGCAGGCAGTGCGCGGCGCTGACGACGAGGTCGCGGTGCGGACTGCGGACGACCGTGCCGCCGCAGAAGCGGCCTGTGTTCTGGCCGTCGGTCCAGAAGAACGTCCCCACCTGGGGCAGGCCGTCGAAGGGATGGCTGGGGGGTACGGGGTCGTCCGCCGCGGGGCCCTTGCGGGCGCTGCCGGCGGGCAGGGCCGCCCGCATGCGCTCGGGCGTCCAGTAGGCGTCGGCGGCCGCGGACGACACGGAAGGGACCGCCTCCGCGGCCCGGGCGCGCGGGCCGCCGGCGCCGGCCGCGGCCGGTCCCTGGAGGGCGGCGACCGCCACCAGCAGGCCGGTGACGGTGGCGGTGACGCATCCACGTATGGCGAGGGGTCTGCGGCGCATGGACGAACCTCCCGGAAGCCGAGTGCGCGGAACCGCACGCACGGGGTGAGCGTGTCATCGTCCTACGGGCGGGGCATGAGTGGTGAGACGCCGACGCGACAGGATTCACCACAACGACGCACACCCGCTGTCGGGGGCGGCCGGTAGCCTGTGGACACCAGTGCGTCGTGTTGTCCGGGCCTGCAGGGGCCGCGGGGTGGGGAGTTGACCATGGTGGATCCGGTGTCGCTCGATGCGGTCACGACTGCGGTGACGGCCGCCGCGGGCTCCGTGGGGACGGAGGCGGGACGCCAGGTCTGGGGCTCCCTCGTGGACCTCGCGCGCCGCGCCTTCGGCAGGGGCCGGGAGGACGAGGCCGCCGCCGTGCCGCTGCCCCTCGACGCGGCGAACGGGCAGGAGGTCCAGGCCCTGGCGGCGATGCTGTTCGGGCGGATCCTGCAGGACGAGGCGTTCGCGGCCGAGTTCCGCAGCTGGCAGGAGCAGGCGCGGACCGCCGGAGTGTCCGTCGGCAACACCACGGTCACCAACACCGTCTCGGGCAACGCCAGGGTCGGCACGCTCTACCAGGGGCACAGCATCAACGTGACGGGACGATGAGCGGCCCGCACGTCCGCAACGACTTCTCCGGGGAGGCCGGCCAGGTCTTCCAGGCCGGCGGGGACATCCACTACCACGACCACCGTCCCGCCGCCCCGGAACGGCCGGCACGCCCGTACCACATCCCGCCCAGCACGCCCCGGTTCACCAACCGCAGCGACGAACTCGCCCGCCTGCACACCTGGCTGGGCCGCCCCGGATCCGGGCCGCCCCGCACCTGCGTGATCAGCGGCCTGCCGGGCATCGGAACGAGCAGCACGGCACGCCGCTGGGCGGAGAGCGTGCGCGACGCCTACCCCGGCGGCGTCCCCTACGTGGACTTCGCCGCGCTGCGCAGCGGTGCGGACGGCGGCGACGTCCGGGGCGCGCAGGCCAAGGTCCTGCGCTCCGTGGCCGGGGTGGGGGAGCGGTACCTGGACCTCCCCGGCCCCGAGTTGGACGACCTCTACCGCACCGAGACCTCCCGGCACGGAAGCATCCTGCTCGTCCTGGAGAACGTCACCCAGCCCGCACAGGTCCTCGCCCTCATCCCCACCGCCCCCGGCAGCGCCGTCGTGGTCACCAGCAACAAACGCCTCGACGAGCTCGCTCTGGACGGCGCCCAGCTGCTGTCCCTCGAACCCCTCGGCCCCGGACACGGCGCGGAACTGCTCGCCACCCTGTGCGGCGCCGACCGCGTCCACGCCGAACCGGAGGCGACCGCACGGCTGGTCGAGCTGTGCGGGGGGCTGCCCCTGGCGCTCACCGTCGCCGGAACGCGCCTCGCCGCCCGCCGGGGGCTGAGCCTGGCCTCGGTCGTCACGGAACTGACCGCCGAGCGGGGCCGGTTGTCCACGCTGTCCATCGGCTCCGGCCCCGGGCGGCGCGGCGTCGCCGCGGCCCTCTCCGTCGCCTGCCGCGACCTCCCCGGCCGGACCCTGCGGCTCTACCGCAGGCTCGGACTCCTGCCCGGCCGGACGTTCCCCGCAGACGTCGCGGCAGCCGTGGACGGCAGCGACCCGCTCACCGTGCACGAGGCGCTCCAGGACCTGTACTCCGCCAGCCTGCTGGAGGAAGAGATCGTGGACGGGAAGCCGACCGGCCGCTACGGCCTGCACGACCTCGTACGGCTGCACGCCCGTTCCCTGGCCGAGGGCGACGGGGGCGACACGGAAGCCGAACGGGACGGCGCGCTGCGCCGGGTGGTCGACCACTACGTCGTCCGGGCCGCGTTCGCCGACGGGGCCGTGATGGGAAACCGGCTGCGGATCACCGACCACGCCGTACTGCTGGCCGGGCACGAGTCCCCGTTCACCGGGTCCGGGGCCCGCAACGATGCCCTCGACTGGCTGGAGGCCGAACGGCACAACGCCGTGGCCGTCGTGCGCGCCGCCGCCGGCCTCGGCCTCCACCGGCAGGCGGCACAGCTCGCCGAATCGCTCACCGCCCTCTTCCTCAACCACCGCCACCCCACGGACTGGGTCGACACGGGCACCCTCGGTGCCGGCGCCGCAGCCCGCCTGGGTGACCGGGCGATGGAGGCCCGGCTGCGCAGCCTGCTCTCCCGCCCGCTCATGGACATGGGCCTCACGGACCGGGCCCGCCGCGAGCTGGACACCGCGCTCGAACGCGCCGACGCCACGGGCCATTGCGTGCTGCGCGCCTCGGTACGGGAGTTCTCCGCGCGCTACTGGGACCTCTACGATCCGCCCCGCGCCCTGGCCCAGTACGGGGAGGCCCTCGCCCTGAACGAGGCGGCCGGGGAACGGCGGGGCGTCGCCCTCGTGCGCTACTTCACCGGCTGCACGCAGGACGCCATGGGCGAGCACGAGCTCGCCGTCGGCACGCTGACGGACGCCTGCGACCGGCTGACGGCCCTCGGCGACGCACGCATGGCCGGGCGCGCCCTGGCGGCACTGGGCAGGGCCCACGGCCACCTGGGGCGCACGGGCGAGGCCGTACGGGCACTCGAACGCGCTGCGCAAACACTCCAGGAGCAGCGCGCCTCGTTCTACGAGGCCCCCCTACGCGAGGAGTTGGCGGACCACGCCGTGCGCGCCGGGGACCCGGCGGCCGCACGCCGGCACCTGGCCCGGGCCGTGGAGCTGCTGCAACGGGACGGAAGCCCCCGGGCCGGAGAGGTGCGCGAACGGTTCGCGGCCCTGACCGACGGGCCCGACGCGCCGGCCCCGCCCGGCGCCTGAGGGCGCCCCCGGGGCCGCATCCTGCGTGCCCGTGGCCAACGCGGGCCCGCGCTCCGTCGCGCCCGCTCCCGGGGCTGCCTCCGTGCCCGCGGCCCGCAGCGTCTGCGCCTCCGGGCTCGTTCCCCCTGCCGCGTTCGCCGCGCGCAGGGGCCGTGCCGTGCCCCGGGAGCCTCCGCCGGGCCGTCACGCCCTGGGGCCGGTCACCGGCTCCTGCGGGGTGGTCCCGGCAGGGGAGTGGAGCGCCGGGCGTACCCCGAGCGTCACGTCCTCCGTCCGGCCGGCCACGTGCAGGGCCGCCGTCCCCGTCAGGGCGTGGCGTGCCCGTAGCCGGGCGTAGACGACGGCCGCGTGCAGCGCGGCGTCCGGCAGCGGTCCGGTCGCCGTCGACTCCACGACCCGTCCGTCCCGCAGGACCGTCACACAGCCCCCGGGGACCGCGGCCGTCGCGAGGCGGCTGCCCGGCCACGCCGCGAGCGTCTGCCGTGCCCACCGCACGCCGGCCGCGGCCGACGCCCCCGGTGCACCGGAGACGATCGCCGACGCGCTGCCCAGCAGGCGCAGATCCCGTTCCTCCTCGTCGCAGGACAGGTGGCAGAACGTTCCGTCCCCCTCCTCCGGCTGGCCGCCGGTCGCGGGCAGCCGGCGTACGGTCACGTCGTCGCCGGTGACCGACGTGCTCACCCACGCCGCCGTGACCTCGCCGCCCTCGGCGTCCGGCACCGGGCAGGCGTACAGCGGAGGCGAACCCGCTGCCGGCAGGGCCAGCCCCAGCAGCTCGTACACCGTCGCGCGCAGCCGTTCCAGCGCGTGGCCCGGCTCGGCGAAGGCGCCGTCCGTCACCTTCCGCACGCGCTCCGCGTCGTGCTCGGCCATCGCGCGTTCCAGCTGCGGGCCGAGGGGCCCGTGCGGCTCCAGGCGCGGCACGATGCGGCCCAGTTCGGCCATGGGCGTGCCCGGCACCGATTCCTCGCCGAACGCCGCCAGGAGCAGCGGCCTGCCCAGGGCCGCGGCGTAGAGGGTCACCGAACCGTGGTCGCCGAGCACGACGTCCGCGGCGACGAGCGCGGCCTGCCAGCCGCGCTCCGGGGGTATGAGCCGCAGCCCGCCGTCCAGGGCGGCGGCCAAGACGGCACGGACCTGCCGGCGGCCGTGCGCGAACCACACGTTGGGGTGCACCACGGCGGCCACGCGGTACTCGTCGAGCGGCAGCCCGGCGACGAGCCGGGCCGGCAGGCCGGGGTCCGTCCCCAGCAGGGACTGGGGGCCCCACGTGGACGTCACCACCACCAGCCGCCGGCCGTCGCCGGCGCCGAGCGCAGCGCGGTAGCGGGCGCGCAGCGGCCGAGAGGCGAGCATGAGGTCGTGGTACGGGTCGCCCACCAGCCGGCTGCGGGCGGCCAGCCACGGGTGGTGCTCGGCGAGTTGGGCGGTCTGGTCGTGGTGCGAGACGGCGTGCCAGGCGCGGGCGTCGTCCATGACCCCCGACAGCCGCCGCCCCTCGCCGCGCGCGTCGGGCACCAGCTTGTGGAAGCCGACGCCGTGCGGCAGGACGAGCACGGGGCAGTCGGCCGCGACGGCCGTCAGATCGATGTTCTCGCTCGCGGAGACGACGAGGTGGCAGTGGATGCGGGGGAGCTGGTCCCACGGCATGACGCGCACGCCGGTGGCGCGGAGCAGGTCATGGACACCGTCGTCGAAGGCGGAGGTGGGGTCGAACGCGAAGACGACGTCGACGCGGGGGTCGGAGCGCAGGAGGGCGGGGAGCACGTCGAGGAGACGGACGGCCGAGGTGACGGTACGGGCCGCCGCGACGAGGACGCGGCCGCCCTCGAACGTCCGCCACCGTCCGGCGTCCGCCCCGACCGGCACCCGCAGGTCCCCCGGCCGCCACCCCGCACGGCCCCGCACCCGCCCGGCTGTCCGGCTCCCTATGTTGTCGCCCATACCGTCCGGTACACCGCCCCCGCAACTTTTCGCCGATAGCATGACCAGACCTTTGCCACCGTGCTCCGCCGTTCTCCCACCGTAGACGAGCGGCCCGGGCCCCGCGCCCGTATCAACTCGTGGTTAAGTCGTTCATCCGCTCGTCATCGCGCGCGGACTAGTGCTCGGCGCTCATCCCGTGACAGGATGCCTCTCGTGGCCGGTCGGCACTTAACTGGCCGTGAAAGACCGTGAAAAGCCGTGCAAGGCCATGAAGCCGTGTGACGCAGAGGTTCGAAGGAACGGGGCAGATGGCAGTCGGGGGGGACAGGCCGGCAGGTGACGCGGGCAGCCCGCTCGCGCAGCGGCTCAACTACCTGTTCGCGAACATGCACCCGCCGGGCGCTCCCTACACCAACGGGCACGTGGCGGAGGAGATCAGCCGGGGGGAGGAGTACGGCGGGGTCACGCTCACCGAGCAGTATCTGTCGATGCTGCGCAACGGCAAGCGCGCCAACCCCAGCCCCGATGTGCTGCGGGCGCTGGCGAAGTTCTTCGCCGTGCCGGTCGGCTATCTGCTGGGCGACCTGTCGGCCTCCCAGGCCGAGCGCGTGGAGGAGGAGGTCCGCTTCCTCGTCGCCATGAGGGATCAGCGCGTAAGGGCGATCGCCCTGCGTTCGGTGGGTCTGCCGCCGGAGGTGCAGGACAGCCTGACCACGATCATCTCGCAGTTCCGGCAGCAGATGAACCTTCCGTCCGACCCGCCCGACGCGGGTGGTGAGGAGCGCTCGTGACCGTCTTGGCGGAGGACCGGCTCTTCACTTACTGGCGGCGTACCGAGGACGAGGACGGTGCAAGCATGCGGGTGGGGCGGATACGCCGGCGCTGCAAGCAGCTCATCCACGAGCTCGCGCTGCCCGCGTCGACCGATCTGCGGGGCATGTGCGACGCCGTCGCCCGCCACGTCGACCGGCCCATCCACCTCGTGCCGATGAGCCTGGACGGCGTGGTCTCGGGCATGACGGCCACCACCGACGACGCCTTCTGGATCGTCTACGAGCAGAAGACCTCGCCCTGGCACCAGGTCCACATCGTGCTGCACGAGATCGGCCACCTGCTGCTCGGCCACGACCAGGACCCGGCCGTCACCGAGGACGCCCTCAAGGTGTGGACGCCGTCGGTCGACGTCGCCACCGCCATGCGGCGCATGGGCCTGACGATGGGTCTGGCGCGCCACCACTGCTACGACAACCTGACCGAGCGCGAGACGGAGATCCTGGGCACCCTGCTCATGGCCAAGGTGGTCCCGCCGCCGCCGGGACAGGAGCAGCCGCTGGAGGGCGAGGCCGCCGCGCTCGCCGCGTCCCTCGGGCCCGCGCTGCAGCACGTGCGCCGGCAGCTGCGTGCCGCCGACGCCGTACCCCCGGAAACGCGGGGGTGACGCCGGTGTTCGACGCCCTCTACCTCACCTTCAGCGCCATCGCCTGGGCCATCGTCGGCTACAAGGCGCGGGCCTGGTTCCGCGACCGCGGCAACACCGACCTCGGGCTGACCGCCCTGATGACCTCGGGCGTGCCCGTCGTCTTCCTCTTCTCCGCGCCCAGCGTCTACCGCGCGTTCGACCGGCTGACCGGCGTGGCGAACCTCGCGATGGTGTTCCTGTACTCGGCCGTCGTGCTCTTCGCGTCGGGCGCCACCGTCCTGCTGCTCCGCTGGACCAGCAGGGGCGACGCGGCGGCCCACGCCCGTGCCGCCGCCCGCTCGCGGTTCGCCGTGGCCGCCCTCGCGGTGGCCTGGACCACCGCGATCGTCTGCTTCGCCGTCGGGCGGCCCGACGACGTGGAGCATCCCCGCGACTTCAGCACCGCCTACGCCCACGCGCCCGGAGTGGTGGCCTTCCTCGTCCTGTACCTGGCCATCTTCGGGATCAGTCTCGCCGGGCTGGGCACCCTGTGCCCGCGCTACGCCGCCCAGTTGGGCCGGTCCTGGCTGGCCAGGGGGCTGCGGACGCTGGCGGCGGGCTGCTGGCTCGGCCTGCTGTACTGCGCCTGCAAGCTGGCCGGCTTCGTCCTGACCTGGGCCGGGCACGACGTGTACTGGCTCTCCAACGGCGTGGCACCGATGAGCGCCTCGGTGGCCGCCCTGCTGGTCCTGCTGGGCTTCTCGCTGCCGGCCATCGGCCCGCGTGCGGCGGCCTGGCGCCGGCTGCGCCGGCTCGCCCCGCTCTGGCGGGAGGTCACCGCCCACGCCCCGGAGGTCACCATCGGCGAGTCCCGCTGGACGACCCGCTGGCCCTTCGCCGACCTGGAGTGGCGGGCCAACCGGCAGATGGCCGAGATCCGCGACATCCAGCGCGGCGTCCGGCGCCACGTCGAGCAGGCCGCCCTGGACATCGCCCGGAGCACGGCGCGCGCCGCCGCGCTCGACGAACACCGCACCGCCGCCGTGGTCGAGGCCGCCGCCCTGCGCCGGGGGCTGGCCAACCAGCAGACCGGGCACGTGCCGACGCCCCACGCCGACAGCGTCGTGGTGACCGTCAGCGCCGACCCCGCCGAGGAACACGAGCACTTGGCCCGCGTCGCGGACGTCTACCACGATCCGATGGTGGACGCGGTGCTCACCGAGCTGAGAGAAATCAGCGCGGCCCGCCGTCCCTGACGGCGCGGCGGCCCATGGACGAGGCGGCCCTGGACGGGGGTCAAGGCCGCCTGCGACACAGGCCGGCGCCGGGGGCGTACGGATCGACGATCCGTACGCCCCCGGCGCCGCCGGTGCGAACGGAGCCACCACAAACCGATCCTCCGGTCCGGTCTAGAGTCGGGTCACATGCACCCCATCGACACCCAAACCCTGATCGACGACCCGTACGGCACGTACGAGAAACTCCGCGAGAGCGGCCCCGTCCACCGCGTGACCGGATCGGACGGCCGTCCCGCCTGGCTGGTCACCCGCTACGACGACGTGCGCAAGGGGCTGGCCGATCCGCGGCTCTCGCTGGACAAGGCCACCGCCCGCCCGGGCAACTACAACGGCTTCTCGCTGCCGCCCGCACTGGACGCGAACCTGCTCAACATGGACCCGCCCGACCACAGCCGGGTGCGCCGCCTGGTGGTGAAGGCGTTCACGCCCGGCCGCGTGCACAAGCTCCGCACCCCGGTGCGCGCGATCGCCGACGCCCTGCTGGACGCGGTGGAACCGGCCGGCGGTGCCGACCTGCTGGCCGCCTACGCCGGCCCGTTGCCCGTCATCGTCATCTGTGACCTGCTCGGGGTGCCACAGGAGGACCGGGTCGACTTCCGGGCCTGGACCGACGCCCTGATCACCCCCGACCCGGCGCGGCCCCACCAGGCGAAGGAAGCGGTCGTCGCGCTGATGCGCTTCTTCACCGGGCTCATCGCCGGCAAGCGGGCCGAGCCGGGCGACGACCTGCTCTCGGACCTGATCGCCGTGCGGGAGGCCGGCGACACGCTCTCCGAGGACGAACTGACCTCGCTGGCCTTCCTCATCCTCTTCGGCGGCTACGAGAACGTCGTCCACCTCATCGGCAACACGGTCCTCGCCCTGCTGGACCGTCCCGGACTGATGAGCGCGGTGAGAACGAATCCGGACGGACTCGCGGCGCTCGTCGACGAGGTCAGCCGGTGGGACGGGCCCGTTCCGCTGGCGATCCGGCGTTTCACCACGGAGGAGATGGAGATCGGCGGCGTGCTGGTCCCGGCCGGTGAGACGGTGCTGCTGTCACTGGCCTCCGCGAACCGCGATCCGGCGCAGTTCGCTCACCCGGACCGCCTTGACCTGGGACGGGACCGCTCGGGGAACCTCGCGCTGGGGCACGGGATCCACTACTGCCTGGGGGCCGCGCTGGGCCGGATGGAGACCGAGACCGCGCTGGCCGCGCTCCTGGAGCGCTTCGAAAAGCTGGAACTCGACGTTCCGAGGGAGGCACTGCGGTGGCGTCCCACCATCCGGGCGCGTGGCCTGATCTCGCTCCCGGTGCGCTGGTAATCGACAAGCCGAACAGGTTTTTGGTGCATAACCCATCCTTGATGAGGTAGAACTGTCATCGAGCCCGCCCGGTGTGCATCCCCCGTCGCACCGGGCGGGCCTTCGTCGTCCGGCTCAGCCGCTGCCCGGCGGGAACTTCAGCAGGACCACCGCCGCCAGCATCTGGATGCTCACCGACGCCACGGCCCGGTGGGTCGGCAGGTGGTGCTGACCGCGGATCAGCAGCGTCGCGAGGGCGCAGCCGAAGGCCGCCGTCACCGAGGCGGCGGCCCGCACGGGCATCGAGCCCGCCGACAGCCAGGTGTCGAGGGCCAGCCGGGGCAGGTCGCTCGCCCAGAAGATGACCACGAACAGACTCGTCGTGGGCCCGAACCTGCCGTTGCCGCCCAGCCGCCGCGCGATCGCGTGGGTGGCGGCGCCCAGCAGCAGGCTCGCCAGCATCATCACCGCGGAGCCGATGGCCATCGCCTCCAGCGCGAGCACGGGGCTCACGCCCCACTGCCCCCAGAAGGAGTCCTTGGCCAGCGTCCCGAGCGCCCCGCACAGCAGGGACACGAATGCGGCCGCCCCCCACACGCTCCGGTCCCGGGCCTCGTCGAGGACTTCGACGGGCCGGTACCAGAGCCCGAATATCAGGCGGTGCCAGAGCAGCCTGCGCTGCTGGGCGGCGGGAGAGGACGGAGAGGGGGCAGTGGTCACGGGCATGGGTGCCGTTTTATCACCGTTCGGCCGGACCACCGGAGTCCGGTCCGCGGGGCCGGCCCCGCCGACGCCCCGTCAGGCAGGGGTCGGCTCCTTGCTGTCGGGGTTCCCGTCGGGGTCCTGACCCCGGTCGTCCGCGGCATCGGGGACGGCGTCGGGATCCGGGGCGTGCAGGTACTCCTCGCTGATCTCCCGCGGCCCGAACGGCCACACCTTCTCGTACGCCGCCCACAGCACGAACGCCACACAGCCGGCCGCGACCCAGGCGAGCGACCACTCGATCGGGTGCCGCCCCGGGGCGTTCTCGTCCGCGTAGCCGTAGATGACCAGCCAGCCGACCAGCGCCACCACACTGGGCAGCGGGTGGAGCCACACCCGGTACGGCCGCCGCAGACCCGGCTGCCGTCGCCGCAGCACCGACAGCGCCAGCACCTGCGCCAGGGCCTGCACGATCACCATCACGGCGGTCAGCAGCTGGATGAGCGTGGCCAGGTCGGTGTGACGGCCGATCAGGAAGCCCACGGCGGTGAGGACGCCCATCGTCCCCAGCCCCAGCACCGGGAAGCCGTGCCGGGGATGGAGCTTGGCGTACGGGCGGAAGAAGACCTTCTCGCGGGCGGCGTCGTAGGGCGCGCGCGAACCGCCCAGCAGCCCGGTCAGGACCGACGCGCCCGCCGTGACCAGGATCAGCAGCGTGACGACGTTCGCCGCGCCCTTGCCCCAGGAGCGTTCCAGCACCGCGGAGGCCACGGAGGAGGAGGCCGTAGACCCGGGGTCGAGCATCTCCTTCCAGTCGATCACCCCCAGCGTGCCGATCTGCAGCAGCA
Organism: Streptomyces sichuanensis; assembly: GCF_020328095.1. NCBI lineage: Bacteria > Bacillati > Actinomycetota > Actinomycetes > Kitasatosporales > Streptomycetaceae > Streptomyces > Streptomyces sichuanensis. Next base: position 28,257 of record NZ_JAIXMK010000016.1, on the reverse strand, counting down.
GGTAGATGCCCATGATGCCGAGGATCGAGTAGACGATCGCCCGCGGCACCGTGCGACCGGGATTCTTGATCTCGGCACCCAGATAGGCGACGGTGTTGTAGCCCAGGTAGTCGTAGATGCCGATGGTCAGGCCCGCGGCGAAGCCGATCCAGAAGTGATGGGTCGTCACCTCGAAGGCGTGCGCCGGATAGGTGAAGGCCCGGTCGGGGCTGAAGTTGCTGAACGCGGCGATGATGACGAGCAGCACCGAGGTGAGCATGACGCACCACAGCACGGCCGTGATCCGTGCGATGTGGTCGACCCGCCGCCACAGCAGCGTGACGATGAGCGCGATGACGGCTAGGCCCGTCACGTCGCCCTCCGTCTGCCCCATGCCCGGCCAGAGGTAGCCCAGGTACTGCACGAAGCCGATGATGCCCGTGGACATGCCGATCGGGATGAAGAGCATCGCCGTCCACACGAACAGGAACGGCACCAGCTTGCCCGTGCGGTACTGGTACGCCTGCCGCAGGTAGACGTAGCTGCCGCCCGCACCCGGCATCGCCGCGCCGAGCTCCGCCCAGATCAGCCCGTCGGCCAGGGCCAGCACCGCACCGGCCACGAAGCCGATCACCGCCTGCGGCCCGCCGAAGGAGGCCACCATCAGCGGGATGGTCACGAAGGGACCGATGCCGCACATCTGGCTCATGTTGATGGCGGTGGCCTGGAACAGGCCGATGCGGCGCACGAACGCGCCCCGCTGGCCCGGCACCGCCGGCTCCCCGGGCCCGTGTTCCGTGCGCGCTGCCGAATCTGTCATGGCGTCAGCCCCTTCTCGTCATACTGCACTGGTACACCGGCCCGCCCGACGCGTCCATCACCTGCGGAGTGTCGGAGACTCTGGCCCTGTGCCCGACGGTCGGTCAAGATCTGTGCACGGAGTGCTATCGGGCGGCACGTGGCGCCATTGCGAAGGAAGGGGCGGGGCATGCGCGGAGGAAGAGTGGCCGTCGTGGGCGGCAGCGTCGCGGGATGCGCGGCCGCCCTGGCACTGACCAGGGCCGGCGCCGGCGAGGTCGTCGTCTACGAGCGGGCGGCCGGCGCGCTCCACGACCGCGGCATCGGCCTCGCGGTGCACAAGGAACGCTACGCCGAGCTGGAGGCCGCCGGGTACACCGACGCCTCGATGCCGTGGGTGCGGCTCACCCGGCGCACCTGGATCACCGCCGAGGGCGGCGGGCACGCCGGACGGCTGCTGGGCGGGGTGCCGTTCCCCTTCCGCTCGTACGCCTGGGGTCCGCTGTGGAGCGCGCTGCGGGCCCGCATGCCCGCGTCCGTGGCGTACGTGCAGGGCGCCGTGGTGGAACGGGTGGTGCCCGCACCGGACGGGGTCACGCTGTGCTTCGCCGGCGGCGGCGAGGAGCGCTTCGACCTGGTGGTCGGCGCGGACGGATACCGCTCCGTCGTCCGGGCCGCGACGCCCACCCCCGAGCTGCCCGGCTACGCGGGTTACCTGGCCTGGCGCGGCGCCGTCCCCGGCGAGCTGCTGCCGGAGCCGCGCTCCGCCTGGCCCGAGGGCGAGGCGACGACCGTCACCTTCCCCGGCGGCCACATGATCGCCTACCGCATTCCCGGCCCGCGCGGGGAAGGCGTCGGTGCCAACTGGGTCTTCTACGCCACCCCGCCGTCCACCGTCGCCCTGGCGTCGGCCGACCCGACCAGCCTGCCGCCCGGCAGGGTGACCGCCGAGCTGACCGAGCATCACGAGAGCATCGTCGAGCGGCACTTCCCGCCGTACTGGCAGGACGTGGTCCGTGCCACGCCGCGCTCCGCGGCCGCGGTCCAGCCGCTGTACGACCTCGCCGTGCCCCACTACGGCCAGGACCGCCTCGTCCTGGTGGGCGACGCGGCCTCGGTGGCCCGCCCGCACATGGGCGGCGGCGCGGTCAAGGCGCTGCAGGACGTGGTGGTGCTGGAGCGGTCCCTGCGCGCGGCGGATTCCTGGGCCGAGGGGGTGCGGGCCTACGACGCCGAACGCTCGCCCAGCGGGCGCGCCGTGGTCGATCTCGCCCGGCGGCTCGGCCGGGCGCAGGTCGAGGCCACCCCCGACTGGGCGGCCATGGACCAGCGGACGGTCGAGGACTGGTGGCGGCGCATCTCCGACGGCGAGCGGGGCTTCGGCGGCCACGCGCTGGAACGGCCCACGCCGTGACGGGGCGTCCGTGACCAGGGCGGAGCTTGTTGCGACAACGTGGCAAGAGCCACTTTTGTGCCGCAGGAGGGCGGCCGGGCGCTAAGGTGGCCCGGCCGTGGTGTTCGGGAAGACCGGTGACAGACCCCCGTGGTCCGATTCCGGAGCGGCCCTCGCCACTGTGATCGGGGAGTGACCGTCCCGTTCCGCGCACCCCCGGTGCGCGGAGCCACTGGCAGCATCCGGCTGCCGGGAAGGCTGGGGCGGTGGCGTACGGACCCGTAAGCCAGGAGACCGGCCACGGCATCTCGAAATGATCCACGAGGTGCTGGAGCGTTCACCCCACCATGTCTGTCCTCCCGTCGGTTTCCGACAGTCCCGCCGATCCCGCCGCATCACCCGGCGGCGTCCTGCCCGCCTTCCGCTGGCGCCGCCAGGACACCGTGCGGACGGCCGGCCTGCTGGCCGTCATAGCCGCCCTGCACGTCGTCGCCTTCGGCGTGCTCTTCCTGCTCGTCGTCCCGAACCACTACACCGTCGACTCCAAGGTCTTCGGCGTCGGCCTCGGCGTCACCGCCTACACCCTCGGCATGCGGCACGCCTTCGACGCCGACCACATCGCCGCCATCGACAACACCACCCGCAAGCTGATGGCCGACGGCAAGCGCCCGGTCTCCGTCGGCTTCTGGTTCGCCCTCGGCCACTCCAGCGTCGTCGTCCTGATGGCCCTGCTGGTCGCCGGCGGCACCCAGCTCGCCGGGACGCTGATGGACGAGGAGTCCACCACCCACCAGACCCTCGGCATCGTCGGCACCACCGTCTCCGGCGGCTTCCTCTACCTCATCGCCGCCCTCAACCTCATCGCGCTCGCCGGCATCCTGCGCATCTTCCGGGCCATGCGCGAAGGCCGCTACGACGAGGCCGAGCTGGAGCAGCACCTGGACTCACGCGGGTTCATGAACCGCCTCCTCGGGCGCTTCACCCGCTCCATCACCCGCCCCGGGCAGATGTACCCGCTGGGCTTCCTCTTCGGCCTCGGCTTCGACACGGCCACCGAGGTCACGCTGATGGTGATGGCCGGCAGCGGCGCCGCCGCCGGGCTGCCGTGGTACGCGATCCTGTGCCTGCCGCTGCTGTTCGCCGCCGGCATGAGCCTCTTCGACACCCTCGACGGCACGTTCATGAACTTCGCCTACCAGTGGGCGTTCTCCAACCCGGTGCGCAAGGTCTACTACAACCTCACCATCACCGGCCTGTCCATCGCCGTCGCCTTCCTCATCGGCACCATCGAACTGGTCGGCGTCCTGCACGAGAAGCTCGGCCTCGACGACCCGGTCAGCGGCTGGATCGCCGGGCTGAACCTCGACAACGTCGGCTTCGTCATCGTCGGCCTGTTCGTGGTGGTGTGGGCGATCGCGCTCGCCTACTGGCGCCTGGCGAAGGTCGAGCAGCGCTGGGCCTCCCGCACGGCCGCCGCGCCGGCCACCGGGCTGCCGCCGGCCGCGGTCACGGACGGGGACACCCCGGGCCCGCACACTCCTTCCGCGCGCTGACGACGGGCGGGCTGTGCCCGGTGAGCTCCTCCCGCACCACCACCCTGGTCGGTCCGCCGCACGTCAGGCACGTGCGGGAGGAGGCGTCCCGCTCCCGGTCGACCGCGGCGGCGATCCTGCGCAGGGGACCGGAGCCGCTGCCGCCCGTACCGGAACCTGTTGCTGCGTCAGTGTCGGACATGGGCTATCCCGTTCACTTCCACGGTCGTGGCTCTGCCGGAGGCTGCATCGTGGCGCACGGCCCCTGATCACGTCAGCGCCTTGGCCCGTGATCACCCTCCGCGGGGCCACCAGGGCCCCAAGCTGACGACCGCGAGGGCCCGTTCCTACGATCCGGCCACCGGCAGCGTCACCTCGAACCGGCAACCGCCGGGCACGTTGCGCACCGTCGCCCGGCCGGTGTGCGCCTCGACGATGCCGCGCACGATCGCCAGCCCCAGGCCCGCGCCGCCGTACCCGCCGGCCGGCGGGGTACGGGCCGCCGAGCCGCGCCAGCCGGTGTCGAAGACACGCGGCAGGTCCTCCTCCGCGATGCCGCCGCACTCGTCCGTGACGGAGAGCACGACGCCGGCGCCGGTGCGCCGCGCGGCCACCGCGACCGTCCCGTCGGCGGGCGTCCGGTGGATCGCATTGACCAGCAGGTTCCCCAGCACCCGCGTCATCTCCCTGCCGTCCACCTCGACGGTCACCGCCTCGACCGCGTCCCCCACCAGACGGACGCCGTGCTCGCGGGCCAACGGGCCGGCCCCCGCCAGCGCTCCCTCCACCAGGTCGTCCACCGACAAGCGGCTCGGGCGCAGCGGCAGGGCCCCGGCGTGGATGCGGGAGAGCTCGAAGAGATCGCCGACCATGGCGTTGAGGCGGTCCACCTCGGTGCGGATCTGCCGGTGGTAGCGCTCCGGCTCCTCGGCCACCCCGTCCTCCAGCGCCTCGGACATGGCGCGCAGCCCGGCCAGCGGCGTGCGCAGGTCGTGCGAGATCCATGCGACGAGCTCGCGCCGCGACGCGTCGAGGGCGCGCTCGCGCTCGCGGGACGCGGCGAGCCTGGCGCTGGTCGCGGCCAGCTCGCGGGAGAGCGCGTCCAGTTCGGCCGTGGCCCCGCCGCCGGGGGCCGCGAACGCACCGGCCTCGCCGAAGGAACGGGCGGCGCGGGTCAGGTCCGCGCTGCGCGCCACCACCCAGCGCCCGAGGAGCAGCGCGGTCGCCAGCGAGATCACGGCGGCCATCGCGCACACGGTCGTCACGGCGGTCAGGTCGTGCGAGGACAGGAACATCGCCCACGCCACCGTCAGCGTCCCGGCGAGCATCGCGGCCACCGGGACCGCGGCCACCACGGCGAGCGACACGGCGACGGACCGGTGGCGCAGGGCCCGGAGCGCGAGGGCGCCCAGCAGCCCGGCGCCGGCGGCGCCGAGGAGGGCGTAGAGGGCGATGAGCAGCACGTCACGCATGGCCGGGTGCCTCCTCGCCGGGGTGCGCGGTGAAGCGGTAGCCGACTCCCCACACGGTCTGGATCAGCCGCGGCCGGGCGGGGTCGTCCTCGACCTTGGCGCGCAGCCGCCGCACGTGGACCGTCACGGTGGACACGTCGCCGAACTCCCAGCCCCACACCTCGCGCATCAGCTCCTCGCGGGCACAGGCCCGCCCGGGGTGGCGCAGCAGGAAGGCCAGCAGGTCGAACTCGCGGAGCGTGAGGGCCAGTTCCCCGCCGTCCTTCGTGGCGCGCCGGGCCACGGGGTCGAGCGTCAGGCCGGCCGCGCACAGCGGCGGTGCGGCCGGCGTCGCGACCGGGCGGGTGCGGCGCAGGACCGACCGGACGCGCAGGACGAGTTCGCGGGGGCTGAACGGCTTGGTGACGTAGTCGTCCGCGCCGACCTCCAGGCCGAGGATGCGGTCCTCCTCCTCGCCGCGCGCCGTCAGCATGATCACGGGGAGGGCGCCGTGGTCGCGGCGCAGTGCGTGGCACACCGCGAAGCCGTCCATGCCGCCGGGGAGCATGAGGTCGAGGACGACGAGATCGGGCCGGACGGCGGCGGCCGCCGCCAGGGCGGCGGGGCCGTCCGCCGCGCGGGCGGTGCTGAAGCCGGCGCGGGTGAGGTAGCCCGCCACGATCTCGGCGACGGTGGGGTCGTCGTCCACGACGAGGACGTGGCCGGGCAGGGTGTCATGCATGCCCCCAGCTTGGCACCCCGGAGGACTCTTCCCCGCCCCCTCCCCCAGCGGTAGCCGGGGTGGGGGTACCTCCCAGCGGTAGCTGGGGTGGGGGTACCTCCCAGCGGTAGCTGGGGTGGGGGTACCGCCCAGCGGTAGCTGGGGTGGGGGTACCTCCCAGCGGTAGCTGGGGTGGGGGTACCGCCCAGCGGTAGCTGGGGTGGGGGTACCTCCCAGCGGTAGCTGGGGGAGGTCGAGGACCGGGGTCCGGGGCGGAGCCCCGGTTGCGGGGGGCGGCGGGGAGGGGAACGTAGGATCGGCCCGCACCCGCACGCACCGACCCCGCGGAGCCCCCATGCACGACCCGGCATCCCGGCCGGAGGCCACCCCGCACGACCCCTGCGTCCGCGTGCGCGGCGCCCGCGAGCACAACCTCAGGTCCGTCGACGTCGACATCCCCCGCGACGCCCTCGTCGTCTTCACCGGCGTCTCCGGCTCCGGCAAGTCCTCCCTCGCCTTCGGCACCGTCTACGCCGAGGCCCAGCGCCGCTACTTCGAGTCCGTCGCCCCCTACGCCCGCCGCCTCATCCACCAGGTCGGCGCGCCGAAGGTGGAGGAGATCACCGGGCTGCCGCCCGCCGTCGCGCTGGAGCAGCGGCGCTCCGCGCCCACCTCGCGTTCCTCCGTCGGCACGGTCACCACGCTCTCCAACTCCCTGCGCATGCTCTACTCCCGCGCCGGCACCTACCCCGAGGGGGCGGCGCGGCTGGACTCCGACGCCTTCTCGCCCAACACCGCCACCGGCGCCTGCCCCGAGTGCCACGGCATGGGCCTGGTCCACACCGTCACCGAGGACTCCCTCGTCCCGGACCCGTCGCTGTCCATCCGCGACGGCGCCATCGCCGCCTGGCCGGGAGCATGGCAGGGCAAGAACCTCCGGGACATCCTGCACACGCTCGGCCACGACGTCGACCGGCCCTGGCGGGAGCTGCCGCGGGCGGACCGCGACTGGATCCTCTTCACCGACGAGCAGCCCGTCGTCACCGTCCACCCCGTGCGGGACGCCGACCGCATCCAACGCCCCTACCAGGGCACGTACATGAGCGCCCGGCGCTACGTGCTGCACACCTTCGCCGACTCCAAGAGCGCCGTGCTGCGGGCCCGCGCCGAACGGCACCTGGTGAGCCGGCCCTGTCCCGCGTGCGAAGGACGACGGCTGCGGCCCGAGGCGCTCGCCGTCACCTTCGCCGGGCAGGACATCGCCGCCCTCGCCGCCCTGCCGCTCGCCGGGCTGGCGCGGACGTTGCGCCCGGCCGCCGGTACGGGCGACGGCGCCGCCGCGGCCCTCGCCCGGGACCTGGTCGCCCGCATCGAGGTCCTCACCGAGCTGGGCCTGGGCTACCTCAGCGTCGACCGGCCCACCCCCACCCTCTCCGCCGGAGAGCTGCAGCGGCTGCGGCTCGCCACCCAGCTGCGCTCCGGCCTCTTCGGCGTCGTCTACGTCCTGGACGAGCCCTCCGCGGGCCTGCACCCGGCGGACAGCGCCGCCCTGCTGACCGTGCTGGACCGGCTCAAGGCCGCCGGCAACTCGCTGTTCGTCGTCGAGCACCACATGGACGTCGTGCGCCGCGCCGACTGGATCGTCGACGTCGGTCCGCAGGCCGGCGAGCACGGGGGCCGGGTGCTCTACAGCGGACCCGTCGCCGGGCTCGCGGACGTCGCGGAGTCGGCGACGCGCCGGTTCGTGTTCCCCGACGGCGCCGCCCCCGGAGCCCGTACGCCCCGCGAGCCGTCCGGCGTGCTGCGGCTGCGCGGCATCACCCGGCACAACCTCCGCGGCGTCGACGCGGACTTCCCGCTCGGCGTCTTCACGGCCGTCACCGGCGTGTCCGGCTCGGGCAAGTCGACGCTGGTGGGGGAGGCGCTGGCCGAGACCGTCGGGGCGCACCTGGAGGGGCGGCAGCCGGAGGTGCGGGCCGAGGGGCTCGCGGCCGTCGGCCGGCTCGTCCGCGTCGACCAGAAGCCGATCGGCCGCACGCCCCGCTCCAACCTCGCCACCTACACCGGCCTGTTCGACGCCGTGCGCAAGGTCTTCGCGGCCACGGACGAGGCGCGGGCCCGCGGCTACGGCGCCGGCCGCTTCTCCTTCAACGTCGTCGCCGGGCGCTGCGAGGTCTGCCAGGGCGAGGGGTTCGTCGCCGTGGAACTGCTCTTCCTGCCCGGAACGTACGCACCCTGCACCGCGTGCGGCGGAGCGCGCTACAACCCCGGCACCCTGGAGATCACCCACCGCGGCAGGACCATCGCCGACGTCCTCGACATGACCGTGGACGCGGCCGCCGCGTTCCTCGCCGACGTGCCCGCCGCGCTGCGCGGACTGCGCACGCTGCAGGACGTGGGCCTGGGCTACCTGCGGCTGGGCCAGCCCGCCACGGAGCTGTCCGGCGGCGAGGCGCAGCGCATCAAGCTCGCGGCCGAACTGCAGCGCACGCACCGCGGGCACACGCTGTACGTGCTGGACGAGCCGACGACGGGCCTGCACCCGGCGGACACGGAGGTGCTGCTGCGCCAGCTGCACGGGCTGGTGGAGGCGGGCAACACGGTCGTGGTCGTCGAGCACGACATGGCCGTGGTGGCGGGCGCGGACCACGTGATCGACCTCGGCCCCGGCGGGGGAGAGGAGGGCGGCCGCATCGTGGCGTCCGGCACCCCGCACGAGGTCGCGGAGGCCGCCGGGAGCGCCACGGCGCCCTACCTGGCGGGGGCGCTCCGCACCGGGCGGTAGCCGCGGCCACGGCAGCGTGCCGGTGGGGCAGCGGGCCGCGCGGGCCGGGACGGTGGCCCCCACGGGCTCTGGACGCGCCGCACCGCGTCTGGTTTCGTCGTGCATGCATGTTCGACCGGACGATCGGTGCATCCGATGACCGGGAGGCCGGACGCGACGTCTTGGGATGGAGCGCCATGACCCATGCCCTGATCATCGGGGGCGGCATCGCCGGGCCCGTCACCGCGATGGCCCTCCAGCGGGCCGGCATCGGCTCCACGGTCTACGAGGCGTACCCGAGCGGCGCCGACCACGCCGGGGCGTTCCTCGTCCTGTTCGCCAACGGGCTGGAGGCGCTGTCCGTCATCGGCGCCGACCGGCCCGTACGCGAGCACTCCTTCCCCTCCGGCACCGTGGAGTTCCTCAGCGACACGGGCGGCACGCTCGGCACCCGGCCCATCGCCGGCAGCGGCGGCGGGCCGAGGCCGCGCACCCTCCCGCGCGCCGCCCTCTACCGGGCCCTGCGCGACGAGGCCACGCGGCGCGGCATCCGCGTCGAGTACGGCAAACGGCTCGTCTCCACCTCCACCGACACCCCCACCGGTCCCTCCGGCGGCCCTCACCCGGCGATCACGGCGGTCTTCGCGGACGGCACCCGCGCCGCAGGCGATCTGCTCATAGGCGCCGACGGCATCCACTCCCGCACCCGCGCCCTGCTGGACCCCGCCGCGCCCGTCCCCCGCCACACCGGCCAGCTCACCGTCTGCGGCCGCACCCGTGCCACCGGCCACCGCGTGCCGACCGGCACCTACCGGATGATGTACGGCAGCCGCGGCTTCTTCGGCTGCACCACCGGGCCCGACGGCACGACCTACTGGTTCGCCAACGTCCCCGGCGCGGAGCTGCCCAGGGCCTCGCTCGCCTCCCTCACCCCCGGCCGGTGGCGCAGCCGCGTCACCGAGACCTTCGCGGACGACCGCACCCCCGCCGCCGCGATCGCCGCCGCCACCGGGGACGACATCGTCGGGACGAACGCCTACGACATCCCCACCACACCCGTGTGGCACGACGCCCGTACCGTCCTCGTCGGCGACGCCGCCCACGCCACCGCCCCCAACGCCGCCCAGGGCGCGTCCATGGCCATCGAGGACGGCGTCGTCCTGGCCCGCTGCCTGCGCGACCTGCCGGTCCCGGCGGAGGCGTTCGCGGCCTACGAGCGGCTGCGGCGCGAGCGCGTCGAGCGGGTCGTCGCCATGAGCGCCGCCATGGCCGGCCGCCTGGCCGCCACCCCGGGGGAACGGCGCGCCCGCGACGAGGACGTCGCCCGCCGCATGGCGGACGACACCGGGGGCGGCACCGAGTGGCTCACCGGCTACCGCATCGACTGGGGCGCCCCCGTCCACTGAGTTGCCGCCCCCGCCCGCTGCGGCAGACTGGAGCCATGCCGGAGCTGCCGGAGGTCGAGGCCCTCACCGGGTTCCTGACCGAGCGCCTCGTGGGCCGTACGGTCGAGCGCGTGCTGCCCGCCGCGGTGAGCGTCCTCAAGACCTACGACCCGCCGCTGAGCGCCGTCGAAGGGCGCGTGGTCACCGCCGTGCGGCGGCACGGCAAGTTCCTCGACCTGGCCACGGACGACGGGCCGCACCTGGTCTTCCACCTCGCCCGGGCGGGCTGGCTGCGCTGGCACGACAGCCTGCCGGCCGCACCCCCGCGCCCGGGCAGGGGGCCGCTCGCCCTCCGGGTGCGGCTGGACGGCGGCGACGGCTTCGACCTGACCGAGGCGGGCACCCAGAAGCGGCTCGCCGTGTACTGCGTGCGCGACCCCGCCGACGTCCCCGGCATCGCCCGCCTCGGCCCGGACCCGCTCGCGCCCGGCTTCACCGCGGAGGTCTTCGCCGGGCTGCTGCGCGGCGAGCGCCGCCAGATCAAGGGCGTCCTGCGCGACCAGGGCGTCATCGCCGGCATCGGCAACGCCTACTCCGACGAGATCCTCCACGCCGCCCGCATGTCGCCGTTCAAGCTCGCCGCGACGCTCACCGACGCGGAGACGGCCGACCTCTACGAAGCGCTGGGCACGACCTTGCGGGAGGCCGTCGAACGGTCGCGCGGGCACGCCGCCGCCGAGCTGAAGGCGGAGAAGAAGAGCGGCATGCGGGTGCACGGCCGCACCGGGGAGCCCTGCCCGGTGTGCGGCGACACCGTCCGCGAGGTCTCCTTCAGCGACTCGTCGCTGCAGTACTGCCCGACCTGCCAGACGGGCGGCAAGCCGCTGGCCGACCGGCGGCTGTCACGCCTGCTGAAGTGAGCGGTGCCCGGCCCGCCGGCCCCCGGGCCGACGGGCCCTTCGCAGGTGCACCCGGGCGCGTCAGCCGCGCGGCGCCACCGCCGACAGCACCTGCGGCAGCGGGTACCAGTCGGCCGTGACGAAGCTCGCGTGGGCCCGGGCCAGGAGCGAGAGGCGTTCGCGTGCCTGGGGCTCCGTGGGGCGGGTGATGTCAATGGCGGGCGGCACCTTGTGGGCGTCCGTCATCACCAGCAGGTAGTGGCGGCTGTCGTACCAGGCGGTGTCGATGCCGCCCTGGGTGTACGCGGTGGCGTCGCCGTCGAAGAGGACGAACCACGGACGGATCGTGGTGTCGGCGTACCGGGTGCGCGGGTCGCCCGCCGTCGCGCCGTGGACGGCGGGGAAGGCGCCGGCCCGGGCCAGGCGGCCGGAGGCGGCCAGGTTGCGCAGGTGCGTGGCGTACTCGCGGTCGGTCCAGAGCCGGTCGGCCGGGTTGCCCTCCTCGACCGTGCCGGGGATGAGCTCGACGACGAACTTGCCCGCCAGCGCCGGGCGGGCCGGCCAGCCGTCGGCCCGGACGGCCTCGTCCAGGGTGGCGTGCGAGCCCATCAGGTCGGCGGGGCGGTAGAGGGCGTCGCCGAGGGTGGCGGTGAGCAGGGCGTCGAGCTCGGCGGGGCCGCGGCCGCTGTTGGCGTTGAATCCGTCCTTCATCTCGACCTTGAGCAGGACGGGGCGGTGGCCGGGGTGGGCGTCGTGCCAGGCGCGGATGTCGGCGAGGCAGCCGGAGAGCGGCTGGTTGCGGGACTTGGTGCGCAGCTCGGCCGGTGACGCGGCGCCCTCGCAGTTGTTGTCGTTGCGCACCGGGTTGGCGTGGGAGACGCGGAAGGCGCGGCCACCGAACCCGTTGGACCACACGTCGAGTTCCAGCAGGCCGGCGCCGGAGTCCAGGGCGTCGGCGAAGTAGGGGTACTTGGCCTGTTCGTAGGCGTTGTGCACCCCTACCGCCGTCGTCGTGCCGTACGAGGCGGCACCGGGCGCCGTCGCTCCGGCCGGTGCCGCCGGTACGGCCAGTGCGGCCGCCGCTGCGGCCGCGGTCACTGCGGTACGTATGGCCGTGCGCATGGCCCCCACCACTCTCATTCCGTGCGCCGTCATCACCGGCCGGGTCGGGGGTCGGTGATATGAACGAGGAGCAGGGTACGTGAGTTGACACAGTGACAGGGAGCCAGGGTCAGCCGGCCGCGTAGACGTCCTCGACGTAGCGGCCCGCGTCGGTCAGTTCGCGCAGCCAGGCGTCGGCGGCGCGGGCGTCGGCGCCCGTCCGGCGGGCGTACAGGTCGCGCAGTGCGGCCCGTACGCCCGGGGCCATGCGGGCGCCGTCGCCGCAGACGTACACCCGTGCCCCGGACTCCAGCAGGGACCAGACCTCGTCGCCCTCGGCGGCCAGCCGGTGCTGGACGAACGGGCCGCCCCCGGCTTCGGGGCGGGCGCTGAAGGCGGGGCGCAGGCTGACGGCGCCCGCCTCCTGGGCGGCCCGCAGTTCGTCGGCGTGCAGGAAGTCCGCGTCGGGGGCGTCACAGCCGAAGTAGAGCAGGGCGGGGGCGGCCGGGGCGCCGGCGGCGGCGAGGGCGGCGCGGTCGGCGACCGCGCCCCGGAAGGGGGCGAGCCCGGTGCCGGCGGCGATCATCACCACGGGGGTGCGGTCGTGGCCGGCGATGCGGAACGCCTCGCGGCACGGCTGGACGCGGGCCAGGACGGTGTCGCCGGGGCGGAGCCCGGCGAGGTGCCCGGAGCCGGTGCCCCGGAAGTCGCCCCGGCCGGAGCGGGCGGGTGCCTCCAGCAGGGAGACCATCAGGTCGACGTGGCGGGGATCGCGGGCGGGGGAGGAGGAGATGGAGTAGTGCCGCGGCCGCATCGGGGACAGCAGCTCCGGCAGGGCGGCCGCGCCGAGGGCGCCGCGCAGCGCCGGGTGGTCCTCGATCAGGTCCAGGAGGGTGCGCGGGTCGTCGGGCCGCACGGCCCTCAGGGCGGCCTGCTCGGGCGGGCAGGGGTTGCGGTCGGCGAGGGCGGCCAGCTGCCGCGGGGTGGGGCGTTGCTGCAGTTCCAGGTGGTAGGAGAGGAGTTCGCCGGCGGTCAGGGGCCGGTCGAGGGGGAGGCTCTCGCGCCCGGGGCGGCGCGGGTGGACGGCCAGGACCGTGGCGGGGTCGACGCCGAAGAGGGCGGCGGCCCGGGCGACGAGCCGGGGGTCGTTGACGGGCAGGACGGTGAGGTGGTCGGCGGTGCGGTAGGTGACGCCGTCGGGGAGGGCCAGGCGCAGGAACTGCTTGGTGCGCGGGTGGCCGGGCGCGGTGAGCGGACGGGAGTCGGTGACGGTCATCGGCAGCATGTCGTGGCGGGCGGCCAGCGCCGCCAGTGGTCCGCCGGTCACTTCGGTGACGGTGTACGCGGGGCCCTCGTCCGGCGTCGCCGGGGCGCCGGCGCTCGCCGGGTCGCCGTAGCGCTCCAGCAGCGTCCGCATCAGGTCACGGCCGAACTCCTCGACGGTGCCGTTCAGGTCGCCGGACGCGTCGGCCGCGGCGCGGGGCAGCAGACGGTGGCCGCCGAGGGCGGCGAGGCGTTCGTCGAGGAGGGTGGGGACGCGCTGATAGGTGGCGGCCCAGTTGCGGTCGCCGACGCCGAGGACGGCGTAGGGCACCGCGTCGGCCGCTCCCGGCGCGGCCTCGTGTTCGGCCCACCGCGTGAAGCGGGCGGCGTCGTCGGTGGGACGGCCGTTGTAGGAGGCGGCGACGATCACCACGGGCGTCTCGCGGGGGAGGGCGCCGGTGTGGTCGTCCAGCGCGGCGACGGTGGTGTCGAAGCCGAGCCGGGCGGCGTCGTCGGCGAGGGTGCGGGCCAGCTCGCGGCAGGTGCCGTAGGCCGAGCCGTGGAGGACCAGCAGTCCGGTGCCCTGCCGGGCGCGCGTGGGCCGGGCGGGGTCGTCGCCGGCCGCCGTCCGTGCGGGCGCGGCCGGGCCGCCGGGCAGGGCGCCGCGCCGTGCGCCGCGGTCGGCGGGGGTGCGGCGCGCGAGGGTGAGCGTGAAGCCGTCGGGCTTGAGGGTGAGGGTCTCCTTGATACGCAGCCGGTAGTCGGTGTGGTCGATGAGCCGGTAGCGGTGGACCAGCAGGCCCAGCAGCATGGTGGCCTCGTGCAGGGCGAACTGCCGGCCGATGCAGGCGCGTTCGCCGGTGCCGAACGGCTTGTAGGCGTGCGGGGAGCGCGCCGCCTCGGCCTCGGGCGCGAAGCGCGTGGGGTCGAACAGCTCCGGGTTGTCGCCCCAGGCCGGGTCGCGGTGCAGCATCGGGGTGAGGACGGTGACGCCCTCGCCGGCCCGCAGCCGGTAGCGGCCGCCGAGGAGGGTGTCCTCACGGGCCTCGCGGGTGAAGGCCGCCGCCGTGGGCCACAGCCGCAGCGCCTCGTTCAGCACCTGGCGGATCCAGCGCAGCCGGCCGATGTCCTCGAAGGTGGGCTCGGGGTCGCTCTCGTCGCCCCACAGCTCGTCGGTCTCGCGCTGGGCCAGGCGCAGCGCGACGGGGTCCTTCAGCAGGTGATGGAGGGCGAAGGACAGGGCGCCGGAGGTGGTCTCGTGGCCGGCGATGAGGAAGGTGATGACCTGGTTGCGGATGTTGGCCGGGTCGAGGGTGGTGCCGTCGGCGGGGTGCGGGGCGCCGAGCATGAGGCCGAGGAGGTCGTCGGTGCGGGTCTCGCCGGAGGCCGTGCGGGCGCTGATGACGTCGTCGACGACGGTGGCGAGGAAGGCGGCGTCGACGCGGAACGCCGCGTCCTCGGCCGCGTGGTCGCCCTCGGGGTCCCGGCCGAGCTTGTTCATGCTCCAGTCCAGGCAGCGCACCATGGCGCCGACGAACGGGTGCGGTTCGTCGCCGCGCGCGAAGGACTCGAAGTCGTAGCCGAAGCCGGCGAGTCCGATGGTGTCCAGGGTCATCCGCGTCATGTCCTCGGGGACGTCGACGGGCGTGCCCGAGGCGAGGCGGGCGTCCCAGGCGTCGGTGAGGCGGCGGGCGACGGTGAGCATGGCGGGGTGGTAGGCGCGCATCGAGCCGAGGGCGAAGGCCGGCATCAGGACGTCGTGCGCCTTGGCCCAGTTGGGCTCGTGGTTGTACGCCGTGAACAGGCCGTCGGCGGTGAACTCGCGGACGTTCTCCAGGGCCGGGCCGACGTGCTTGGTGAAGCGTTCCTCGTCGGCGAGCTCGGTGACCAGGTCCAGGGAGGTGACGAAGAGCCGGTCGGTGCCGTGCAGACGGCGCCGGAAGACCGGTCCGTGCCGGCGGGCCAGGCGCATGGCCTGCTGGAGGGGGGTGCTGGTCGCCCCGACGGTGGAGACGTCGACGACGGGGACGGTGGTGGTGGGGGCCTCGGTGGCGTGGTTCATGTCTTCAGCGTGGCCGCCCCGGTCCGGGCCGCCGGGCGCGGGAACTGCATGATTGTGCAGTGGCCCGCGGCGCGTCGCTCTTGCGCGCGGCCGCGGACGGGGTTCGAACGGGGGTGCACGGCCGTGGGCAGTGGTGAAGAGTACGTCGCGTGGCGCAATCACTTCATCGCCCTGCTGGACCGGCTGCCGATACCGATCGCCATCTGCCAGGCGAACGGCGAGGTGGCCGTCGTCAATCCGGCGATGGCCGCCGAGTGGGGCCTGGTCCCGGGACAGGTGCGCGGCCGCAATCTGCTGGACCTCTTCCGGCCGCGGGCCGCGGCACAGATCGAGCGGCTGACCGAGGCGCTGCGGCTGGGGCACCGTTCGCGCTACACGATCGACGTCCGCTGGGCGGCGGGCGAGGGGCCCGGGCGCGAGGGCGAGCTGCTGGTGGACACGGTCGGTGAGCCGACGCGGACGTATCCGATGCTGCTGGCCGTGCTGCGGGTGCGGGAGCGGCCCGAGGAACCGCCTGCGGTGGAGGTCGGTGAGGTGGAGGGGCGGATCCTCGCGCTGGCGGCGTCCGGGGCCACGACGGCGGCCATCGGCAAGGCCGTCGGGCTGACGGTGGACGGCGTCAACTACCACCTGAGCCGGCTGTCCCGCCGGTGGCGGGTGCCGAACCGTACGGCGCTGGTCGCCAAGGCGTACGTGCTCGGGGTGCTGGAGCCGGGGCGGTGGCCGCCCGCGCCGGCCGGTCAGCGGGCGCGGGGCGGGTGACGCAGCACGCAGTCGCCGCAGGTGCCACCGCCGGGCACGCGGTAGTACAGGCAGCAGGTGCGGCGCTCGAAGACCGGACCGCCGGGCGCGCGGCGCAACGTGCCGGTGCCGCGCAGCAGCGGGTCCTCGAACAGGGCGCGGACGAGGGCCAGGGCGCGGCCGGCGTCCTGCGGCAGGTGCCGTTGCCGGCACCAGGTGTGCAGCACGCGCAGGGAACCGGCGAGGGCCGAGCCCGCGTTGCCCCACAACAGCTGACCCGAGACCGGGGTCAGGGCGCGGGTGGCGTGGTGCAGGGGGACGAGCAGGCCGTGCAGGACGCCGGTGGCGAGCTGCGCCGCCTGCGCCAGCGGGTCCGTGGCCGGCGGCAGGGCCGTGGGGGCGGCCAGCAGCAGGTCGTCGGGGGCGGTGCGGTCCGGGTGCCAGCGCAGGTCCCCGGCGGCGAGGTCGGGCACCTGCCCGTGCAGTACGGCCGAACCGAGCGCGACGGACCACAGGCGCCCGGCGATGCCCTGGAAGGCGATGGACGCAGCCACCCGCCGGTCCGTCGTTCCCAGCCGGCCGGCGACGGTCTCCACGCGCAGCCGCAGGGCCTCGCCGCCGAGCGGCAGGTAGCCGGCGGCGCCCTCGGGGGCGTCTCCGGTGCGCACGGCGAAGAACGGCCCCACGTCGGCGAGTTCGGCGAGGCGCATGGGACGGACCGTTCCTCCGGACGTACGGGCGTTGCGGGCGCTGGGGCCGGTCGGTGCGGTCCGCCGGCCGGACGCCCCAGTATGCCTGCTCGTCGCCGGTGCGCCCGGCCCGACGGGGGACGAAGAAGGTGCTGACGGAGGGGCGCCGGGGGTGTCTCAGCAGAATTCGGCGCGCAGGACGTCGCCGGCCGCCGCGGTGTCGGAGAGCCAGTCGCCGTTGAAGTCGGCGACCAGCCGGTGCCGGCCGTCACGGGTCGCGTAGGCGATGCTCTGCGTGCCGTAGAAGAGGCCGTCGTGGCCCCACACCTCGACCCCGCACGCGAGCCGGTAGTGGAACAGGCCGAGCCCGGTGCCGCTGTCGGGGTCGTCGTCCAGGGGGACGGTGGTCGTCATCTCCTTCATCTGGGCCGGCGGGAGCAGCCCGCCGCCGAGCAGCGCGGCGAGGAAGCGGTCGAGGTCGGCGGTGGTGGAGATCATGTCGCCGACGGCCCAGAGGAGGGAGGGGTTGAACTCGGTGACGTCGTGCGTCGTTCCGGGGTCGTCGTGGAAGCGGGTGTAGGTCCGTCCGCTGGGCCGGGGGATCCTCCGGTCGGTGCCGGGCAGGGTGGTGGAGTGCAGGCCGAGGGGCCCGGTGATGCGGCGCCTGAGCTCGGTGGCGTAGGGGTGGCCCGTCACCCGCTCGACGATCAGGGCGGCGAGGGTGTACTCGGTGTTGGAGTAGTAATAGCGGGCACCCGGCGGAAAGTTGGGCGCGTGGCTCATCGCGAGCCCCACGAGCTCGGTGGGGGTCCATGTGTCGTAGCGGTGGGCGAGGAACGCCTTGCCGTACGCCTTCGCGCGGACGGTGGGGTCGTCGAGGTAGTTGAAAACGCCGCTCGTGTGGTTCAGGAGCTGGCGGATGGTGATCTTCCGGCCGTCGTGGCCGTTCCCGCGCACCACCCCGGGCAGCCGGGACTCGACCGTGTCGTCCACGCTCAGCCTGCCCTCCGCCTCCAGCTGCAGCACGACCGTCGCCACGAACGTCTTGGCGATGCTGCCGGTCCGGAAGTGGTCCCGGGGCCGGAACGGCCGCTGCGTGGTGAGGTCGGAGACGCCGGCCGAGCCCTGCCAGTCGCCGCGCCCGTCGTGGGCCAGGCCCAGGACTCCGGGCACGCCCTGCCGGACCGCGGCCTCCATGGCGGCCAGGGTGCGCTCGTGGCCCCCGCCGCCCCGGGCTCCGGGGCCGGCGGCCGCGGCCGCGGTGACGGCCGCGACGAGCACGGCCAGGAGGGTGCGCAACCTGCGCCGGACGCCCCCACGGCCCGGCGGTCGCATCCGCTCCCCTTCGGTATCCGGCATGACCCCGTCCCCCCCGGTGCGCACGACGTCCCCCTGCCCAGGCCCCACTCCCCCACCGCGAGCGGGACGAAACGAACCGGCCCGGCCACTCACCCGAGTAGGTGAACCGGCGCTCCGCCGGGGTGTCCTGAAGGCCACGCCCACGATCCGTCGCATCCTTGACTCACCGTCACCCCCCGGCGCACCGTCGGCGCTGACATCGATGCCGCTTCGAGGGGCGTGGTCTATGAGACGGGCCGTACACCCACTGCTGCGCCGCGCGGGCGCGTCCGCGCTCGCCCTCGTGGCGGTGCTGGGCTCCACGGCGCTCGCGCCGCCCCCGAGGCCGGACGGGGCGGCCGGGCCGGCCGGCGAGGAGCTCACCTCCCTCGTCAACCCCTTCATCGGCACGCAGAACGAGGGCAACACCTTCCCCGGCGCCGCCGTGCCGTTCGGCATGGTGCAGCTCTCCCCGGACACCGGGCACAACACCGGCTACGACTACAAGGACCACCACATCCGCGGCTTCAGCACCGTGCACCTCTCCGGTGTCGGCTGCCGCATCGGCGGTGACCTGCCCGTGCTGCCGACCACCGGCGACGTCGTGCAGACCGACAACGCCCGCTACGCCGCCGAGTTCAGCCATCGTGACGAGCAGGCCCGCCCCGGCTACTACCGGGTCCGCCTCGCCTCCTACGGCGGCATCACCGCGGAGCTGACCGCGACCGCCCGTACGGGCCGGCAGCGCTACACCTTCCCCGCCACGCAGAAGGCCAACGTCCTCTTCAACGCGGGCCAGTCGCTGCACAAGACGGTCTCCACCAGCATCGAGATCGTCGACAGCCGCACGGTGCGCTCCACCATCACCGGCCGCGGCTTCTGCCAGGACACCCGCCCGTACACGCTGCACACCCTCACCCGCTTCGACCGGCCCTTCACCGGCCACGGCACGTGGAACGGCGACGGGCTCGCCGAGGGCTCACGGGCCTCCAGCTCACGGGCCGGCAACGGCGCCTGGGTCCGCTTCGACACCACCCGCGACCGGGACGTCGAGGCGACCACCGCCATCAGCTACGTCGACGCGGCGGGCGCGGAGCGCAACCTGCGGGCCGAGGAGGCCGGCTTCGACCGCACGGCCGACGCGGCGCACGACGCCTGGGAGCGGCGCCTGGGCGACGTACGGGCCCGGGGCGGCGCGCCCGCGCTCCGCCGGACCTTCTACTCCTCGCTCTACCGGTCCTTCCTCGCCCCCAACGTCGGCAGCGACGTCGACGGCCGCTACACGGGCTGGGACCAGCGCGTGCACCGGGCGGACGGCTTCACCTACTACCAGAACTGGTCCCTGTGGGACACCTACCGCACGCAGGCGCAGCTGCTGGCCCTGCTGGCGCCGCGCGAGTCGAGGGACATGGCGCTGTCGGTGCTGCGGATCGACGCCGAGGGCGGCTGGCTGCCCAAGTGGGGCTACGGGACGGTCGAGACGAACATCATGACCGGCGACCCGGTGACTCCGTACCTGACCAACGCCTTCCACCACGGCCTGCTCGCCGGGCACGAGGAGGAGGCGTACCGGGTGCTGCGGAAGAACGCGGACGGGGTGCCGCCGGCGGGCTCGCCGTACGTGGGCCGCGAGGGAAACGCCGAGTACCTGCGCAACGGTTACGTCCCGCTCCTGCCCGACCGGACCCGGCGCAAGCCCGGGGATTCCGACTACCACGAGGGCGCGTCGGCCACGCTGGAGTACGCGCTGGCCGACGGGGTGCTCGCCCGGATGGCCCGGGACCTGGGGCACCGCGCGGACGCCGAGCGCTATGCCGGCCGCTCCCGCAACTACCGCAGGCTCTTCGACCCGGCGACCGGCTTCTTCCGGCCGCGGGACGCCGGCGGGGCGTTCGCCGGGTCCGCGGACCCGGCGAAGAGCCCGGGCTTCCACGAGGGCACGGCCTGGCAGTACCAGTGGCTGGTGCCGCAGGACCTGCCGGGCCTGATCGGGCTGCTGGGCGGCAAGGAGGCGACGGAACGGCGGCTGGACTCCTTCTTCGCCTACGACCGGCTGCTCGCCGACCCGGCGCGGACCGCGCGCCAGGTGTGGGTCAACGGCCCGTACGACTACTACAACGCCGACAAGTACAACCCGCAGAACGAGCCGGACCTCATCGCCCCGTACACCTACCTCTCGACGGGCAAGCCGTGGAAGACCACGGACGTGGTGCACGCCGCGCTCACCCTCTTCACCGACTCACCGACCGGCATGACGGGCAACGACGACCTCGGCACGATGTCGGCGTGGATGGTGCTCTCCGCCATCGGCGTGTACCCGGTGCAGCCGGGCGCGGACGCGTGGGGGCTGAGCACCCCGGTCTTCGACCGGGTCGACCTGCGGCTGGACCGCCGCTGGTACCCGCGGGGCCGGTTCACGGTGAGCGCGCCGGGCACCTCGGACCGGGACCGGTACGTGCGGTCGGTGCGGCTCGACGGGGCCGCGCACGAGCGCACGTACCTGACGACGGAGCAGATCCGCGAGGGCGAGCGGCTGGAGTTCACGGTCGGGCCGGAGCCGTCCGGGTGGGGGACGGGTGCCCGGTCCGTCCCCCCTGCCATCGGCTGATACGCGGCCGGGGTGCGGGGCGGCGCCTTCCGTCGGCGCCCCGGCTCCGCCATGATGGCCGCCATTCGCGGCGATGTGTCCAGGGGCGAGCCGCCCTCGGGGCCGACGGGAGGACAGGCCATGGCAGAGCTCGGGACGGGCCGGGGAGTATGGCGCCGCAAACCGATCGAGACGATCGAGGAGGCGGAGGAGACCGAGGCGCACGGCGAGCACCTGAGCCGCACCCTCGGCCTGTGGCAGCTGACGGCCATCGGCGTCGGCGGCATCATCGGCGCGGGCATCTTCAGCCTCGCGGGCACCATCGCCAACGGCGTGGCGGGCCCGGCGGTGCTGGTCTCCTTCCTCATCGCGGGGGTGGCGAGCGCGGCCGCGGCCTTCTCGTACGCGGAGTTCGCGGGCCTCATCCCGCGGGCCGGGTCCGCCTACACGTACGGCTACGCGGTGCTCGGCGAGATCGGCGGCTGGTTCATCGGCTGGGACCTGCTGCTGGAGTACACGGCGATCGTGGCGGTCGTGGCCATCGGCATCTCCGGTTACATCAACTTCCTGCTCGGGGAGACGAACGCCCAGCTGCCCGACTGGATGCTGGGGGCGCCCGGCACCGGCGACGGCCACCGGGTGGACCTCTTCGCGGCGCTGCTGTGCCTGCTGATCGCCGGGCTGCTGACCATGGGCATCAAGAACGCGGCCCGCTTCGAGACGATCGTCGTGGGACTGAAGATTCTGGTGGTACTGCTGGTGGTCGTCGTGGGGTTCTTCCACATCGACACCGCCAACTACCACCCCTTCTTCCCCTTCGGGCTCAGCGGCGCCTTCACAGGGGCGGCGACGGTCTTCTTCGCGGTGTTCGGCTACGACGCGATGTCGACGGCGGCCGAGGAGTCCAAGGACGCGCAGCGGCACATGCCCCGCGCGATCATGTACTCCCTCGCCATCTCGATGGTCCTCTACGTCCTGGCCTGCCTGGTGCTGACGGGCATGCAGCACTACACGGAGATCGACAAGGAGAGCGGATTCTCGACCGCCTTCAAGTCCGTGGGGCTGAGCGGCATCGCGGACGTCATCGCCGTGGGCGCGATCATCGGCATCCTCACGGTGATGTTCACCTTCATGCTCGGCGTGACGCGCGTGTGGTTCGCGATGAGCCGCGACGGCCTGCTGCCGAAGTGGTTCGCCCACACCCATCCGACGCGGCACGTACCGACCCGGGTCACGTGGATCGTGGGCGTGGCCTCCGCGCTCATCGCGGGCTTCGTGCCGATCGGCGAGGCGGCGGAGCTGACCAACATCGGCATCCTGCTGGCCTTCGCCGTGGTGTGCACCGCCGTGATCGTGCTCCGCTACCGGCAACCGGAGCTGCCGCGCTCGTTCCGCTGCCCGGGCATGCCGGTCGTCCCCGCCATCGGCGTCGCCGCGTCCATCTGGCTCATCACCTACCTGGCGTGGCAGACGTGGGTGCGGTTCGCGATCTGGTTCGTGATCGGGCTGGTCGTGTACTTCGCCTATTCCTACAAGCACTCGGAGCTCTCCCACGCGGACGCCCGGGGAATCCCGCGGGACTAGCGCCCGCCCGGAGCGGGCGACGTCCTCAGGTGTCCTCCAGCCGGAAACCCACCTTGAGCCCGACCTGGTAGTGGGCGATCGCACCGTCTTCGAGGTGCCCGCGGATCTGGGTCACCTCGAACCAGTCCAGCTCCCGGAGGGTCTGCGCGGCGCGGCTGATTCCGTTGCGGATCGCCGCGTCCACGCTGTCCTGCGAGGAGCCGACGATCTCGGTGACCCGGTACGTGTGGTTGGCCATGGCCCCACCGTGCCCCACCCGCCGCCGGCACGCGAAGCGGGTGGGCCATCGGGTGGAGGGCCCTCGTTCACACCGGGGGCCGGCCGGTGGCGGCCGGCACCGACAGGGACAGCGCGAAGCGGCCCTCGGCATCGGTCCACCAGTGGGTGAGGTCCAGTCCGGCCGCCGCGAGCTCGCGGCGGACGCCCTCCCGGCGGAACTTCGCGGAGACCTCGGTCCGCAGGTCCTCGCCCCTCTCGAAGTGCACGGCCAGGTCCAGGTCCTGGATCTTCGCCACCACCGGGACGCGGGCGCGCAGCCGCATCTCGATCCATTCCCGCCGGGCGTCCCAGAGGGCGACGTGGTCGAAGTCCCCGGGGTCGAAGTCACCGCCCAGCTCGCGGTTGATGACGGACAGGACGTTCTTGTTGAAGGCGGCCGTGACCCCTTGCGCGTCGTCGTAGGCCGGGACGAGCACGCGCTCGTCCTTGACCAGGTCGGTGCCCAGCAGCAGCGCGTCGCCCGGGGCGAGCCCGCAGCGCAGGCCGGCGAGGAACGTGGCCCGTTCGGGCGGCAGCAGGTTGCCGATCGTGCCGCCGAGGAAGGCGACGATGCGCGGGCCGGGGACGTCGGGCAGCGCCAGCCCGTACTGGAAGTCGGCGACCAGGGCGTGCACCGTCAGCGCCGGATGCTCCGCCAGCAGCGTCGCGGCGGCACCGGAGAGCGCACTCTCGCTCACATCGACCGGGACGTAGGACTCCAGCTCCCGCAGGGCCCGGATCAGGTGGCGGGTCTTGTCCGAGGAGCCCGAGCCCAGCTCGACCAGCGTGCGGGCGTGCGTGGCCGCCGCGATGTCGTCGGCGCGGGCGATGAGGATCTCGCGCTCGGCGCGCGTCGGATAGTACTCGGGCAGCAGCGTGATCTCGTCGAACAGCTCGCTGCCGCGGGCGTCGTAGAACCACTTCGGGGGGAGTTCCTTGGGGGAACGGGTCAGACCTTCGGCCACGTCCGCCCGCAGGGCGGCGGCCGTCGCATCGAGGGGGAGGGTGCGGGTGAGGACGAACGGGCTCACAGAACGGGCTCCTTGAGCGGAGGGCTCGGGGCATGCGAGGCGTGCGGGGTGTGGGGGAGCAGAGAGGAGAGGGTGACGCCGGTGCGATCGGCGGTGACCAGGGTGCGGTCGGGGACTTCCGTCCAGCCCGGGTCGTCGTCGTACGGCTCGGACGCCACCACCGTCCGGCCCGGGGCGGGGCCGGTGAGGTACCACAGAGAGTCCCCCCAGGCGGTCGCGGCGACGGCCGCCCCGTCGGTGAGCAGCAGGTTGAGCCGGGAGGCCGGTGCGGCCCGGTCCACCGCCGTCACCACCTCGGCCAGCGCCCGCCCCAGTGGGTCACCGCCCAGCAGGCGGTGCTCGACCAGCGCCCAGACGAACGCCGCGTCGCACCGGGCCGCCAGCCGCAGCAGCGCGCCCGGCGGCAGCAGCGCGGCCAGCGGCTCCGCCGAGTCGGGCCAGCCGGTCAGCGCCCCGTTGTGGCTGAACAGCCAGGGGCCGCCGGCGAAGGGCGCCGCGGCCGCCTCGGCGTCCGCGCCCGCGAAGGTCGCGTCCCGCACCGCGGCCAGCAGCGCCGGGGCCCGTACGACCCGGGCGATGTCGGCGAACGACTCGTCGCCCCAGATCGGCCCGGCCCGCCGGTAGCGTGCGGGCAGCGGGTCGCCGGGGGCGTACCAGCCGACGCCGAAGCCGTCCGCGCTGACCGTGCCGTTGCGCATGTGGCGCGGGGCCCAGGACTGGCGCACCAGCGAGTACGGCGGCTCGCTGAGGCTCTCGCCCAGAGGGGCGTCGGGCCCCAGCACCGCGATGTGACGGCACATCAGGCCGGTTCCGCGTCACGTGCCGTGCGGAAACCGGAGAAGATCTGCCGGCGGACCGGCAGATCCCAGTTGCGGAACGTCCCCCGGCAGGCCACCGGGTCCACGGCGAAACAGCCGCCGCGCAGCACCTTGTACCGGTCGCCGAAGAAGACCTCCGAATACTCCCGGTAGGGAAAGGCCCGGAAGCCCGGATACGGCAGGAAGTCGCTGGCCGTCCACTCCCACACGTCCCCGATCAGCTGCCGCACGCCCAGGGGCGACGCCCCCCGTGCGTAGGCGCCGACGGCCGCCGGGCGCAGGTGGCGCTGGCCGAGATTGGCGTGGGAGGGGGTGGGGTCCTCGTCACCCCACGGGTAGCGCATCGAACGGCCGGACACCGGATCGTGGCGGGCGGCCTTCTCCCACTCCGCCTCCGTGGGCAGGCGCCGCCCCGCCCACGCCGCGTAGGCGGCCGCCTCGTACCAGCTCACGTGCAGCACCGGCTCGTGCGCCGGCACGGGCTCCACGACCCCGAACCGGCGCCGCACCCAGACGTCGCCCTCGCGCCGCCAGAACAGCGGGGCGGCCAGGCCGTGGCGGCGCACCTGCTCCCAGCCGGCCGGGTGCCACCAGCGCCGGTCCGCGTACCCGCCGTCCTCGATGAACCGCAGGTACGCGCCGTTGCTCACCGGCAGCGTGTCGAGGAAGAACGAGGGCACGAAGCGGGGGTGGGCGGGCCGCTCGTTGTCCAGCGCCCAGGGCTCGGCGGACGTGCCCATCGTGAACGGGCCACCCTCGACCAGCACCTCCTGCGGCAGCAGGGCCGCCTCCGGCGGCGCGGGCGGCGGCTCGGGGGCGGTGAGCGCCGCCGGACCGCCGCGCAGCTGGTGGGTGATCAGCATGGTCTCGTCGTGCTGCTGCTCGTGCTGGGCGATCATGCCGAAGGCGAAGCTGTCCTCCACCAGCGGCCCGCCGCCGGTCACCGGCGTGCGCTCCAGCACGTCCAGCACCCGGCCGCGCACCTCGTCCACGTAACCGTGCGCCTCCTTGGGCGCCAGCAGGGGCAGCGAGGGCCGCTCGGCACGGGGGTGCTCGAAGGCGTCGTACACGGAGTCGATCTCCGGGCGCAGCGCCGTCTGCCCGGCCACCGCCCGCAGCAGCCACAGCTCCTCCTGGTTGCCGATGTGCGCCAGGTCCCACACCAGGGGCGACATCAGCGGGGAGTGCTGGGCGGTCAGCTCGTGCTCGTCCACGCAGCCGGTGAGCAGGCGCGTGCGCTCGCGAGCGCCCAGCAGGGCGCTCGCGGCGCGTTCGCGCAGGACGGCGGGGTCCTGCCCGGGGGCCGTCATGCCCGGACCCCCTTGCCGGTCACCTCGTCGAGCAGGTCGTCGGCGGGGCACCGGCCACGCTCGACGTAGCGCGCGGTGAACTCGTCCACCGCGTCGAGGACCTTCGTCTGCGCACCGAGCCGGGGCAGCGCTTCGCGGGCGGCGGCGAAGCAGGCCGCGGCGGCGGCGTGCAGCTCCGGGTCGGACAGGCCGTGCCGGGCGGCCCTGCGCCACAGGGCGTTGCGCGGCGGGGGCTGCCGGCTCGGCGAGTCCGCCAGGGCCTTCACCGCCCGGAAGGCGGTCTCGGCCGCCGCCGGGTCGTCGAACAGCGCGGCGGTCACCGCGAGCGGGACGATCCAGCCGTCCTCCCCGGACTGCGCGTCGATCATGCGCAGCTCCAGATGGCCGCGCGGCCTTATGGGCGGGAACAGCGTGGTGAGGTGGTAGGCGACGTCGTCGACGGTGGGCCGCCGGGGCAGGCCCGTGCGCGTCCACTGGCGCAGTGCCAGCCCCTGCTGCACCGCCCAGGGCTCCTTTTCGGACCGGACGAACATCACGTTCGCGTTCAGCGCGTACGCCGCCCACGCCGCCCGCAGGTCACGCCCGCCCACCGGGGCCAGCGTGCGGCCCGGGTCCATCCGCGCGTAGCACGCCTGCCGGCTGGAGCGCCAGCCGCTGGGGACGCCCAGGTGCAGGGGGGAATTGGCGAACGAGGCCGAGAGCACCGCCCCCAGCAGGTGGGCGAGCCGCCACCGCTGGACGTACCCCTGGGGGCCGGGCTCCTCGTAGCCCGCGTCCACGCAGACCTGCACCGACGCCGTGCGGCACATGACGTTGCGCCCGGCGCCGTTGATCCGGTCGTAGTAGACCTCCATCGCGTTGTACCGGGCGGTGTCGCACACCCGCGGGGGCTCGTACCACGGCTCCTTGCCGTAGCCCGCCAGGGTGAGGCCCAGCTCGCGGAGGACTCCGCGGGCGAGGGCCAGGTCGGCGGTCAGCTCCTCCACACAGGCGGTCAGCGACTCCGCCGGCTGCGAGCTGAATTCCAGCTGACCGCCGGGCTCCACGGTGAACAACGACCGCAGCGGCAGCGCTCCCACGCGGTCCGCGGCGGCGGCGAGCCGGTGCGGGGCGACGGGGCGGGCCCGGTCGTGCAGATCATGGACGAGCCATTCGAGTTCCACACCGAGAAGGCGGGGCGGGCCGGTTTTGAAGCAGATGCCGCGCACGAACGCGTCGGCCTCCGATTCACCGACCGGCCTGGTGAGGCCTTCCCTGTCAGCAAAGCAGTCGGTCACGCTTGCTACCTCCCGTCCGTTGGTCCGTACCCCCAAAACGGGGATGGCAGTCGGACACGCCGGGGGACGAGCCGTGAACCGGTCATTCTGCGGCTCGCCGGGGAGGCTTCATTGTCGCGGCACCGCGGCCCGCCCGCCACGCGAGGAGGCCGGACCGGGCCGTCCGGCCCGGTGGGTCTCAGACGGCGAACAGGTCGCTGAAGATGCCCGTCGCATCGGCCACGTCGTGGCCGAACGGCGAATTGAAGTCCCAGATCAGGAAGAGGAGGAAGGCGATCAGTGCGCTGTAGAGCCCGGCGAGCATCAGTTCGCGCGGCGAGCGCCTGATCTGCAGGGTGAAGATCAGCCCGACCGCCACCAGCGCCCCCGCGATCAGGCCGAACCACACCACGCCCGGCATCGTCGGCTCGGCGGCCTGCGCCCGCGCGTTGCGCGCCGCGTCCGCCGCCCCGACCTGGTCCAGCAGCGGCTGGTACGACTGGCCCTCATGGTCGTTGCGCGGCTCGTACGAGGTGAGGTCCGCGCGCACCTTGTCCAGCAGCTGGGAGCCCTTGTCGGTGAGCTCGCCCTGTTCGAGCATCACGGGCCACTCCTTCCTGACCACGTGGGTGACGTAGGCGTTCACGTCCTCGCGGGTGCGGTCGCGGGCGGCCGGCGCGTACGCCTGGACCCGCTCGGTGACCTCGTGCAGGGCCTGCGCCTCCGCCCGGACGGTGTCCTGCGCCGCGTTGCGCGCCTCCCAGACGCCGGCGATGGCCAGGCCCAGCACGATCGCGTACACCACGCCGACCATCATCGTCATGTACTCGATGACGTCGGGCGTCTCCGACGGGTCGTCGTCCTCGCTGATCCTGCGCTGCCTCAGCACCGTGATGGACAGGACGACCGCGCAGGCGGCGAGCATGGCGAGGGCCAGCACCAGCCACTCGGACAAGGGGTACCTCCAGGGGCGAAGGAAGCGGGGTCAGCGGCTGCGCCCGCCGCCTGAGCGCGGACGCAGCAGGGCGGCGGCCAGCACCGCCGGGGCGGTGATCACCAAGGTGAGCGTGACCAGTGAGGTACCGGCCGGGGCCGGCTTGGCGGCGCTCTGGTGGTACGCGCGGGGCGCGATGTGCGACGCGGGGGAGTGCCGTGCTGCAGGGGCGGGCAACGGCGGTGGGGACGGCACGGGTGCGGGCGGGGGCTGGGGCGCGCGCCGCGGTGCGGCCACCGGGACGGGCGGCGCGGGCCGCGGCGGAGCCGACGTCACGGGCACGGGCTCCGGCCCCGGCGGCTG